>VGXX01000147.1 GCA_016873155.1 Planctomycetota bacterium
TAGAAAATTATGATTTGGAAGGAAAAATCTTAAACAATTTTTGACTTGTTTATCGATCGCATTTACTTTACACACAATTTCTTTGTTGTTTGTTTTTGTTTATTGGCCACATTCTCGGACAACCTGAAAAGATTCGACCCTTACCCACGACCCTTACCCACCCCTTTTAGTTATTTTTGCAAAATATTTCTTTTGTTTTTCATCAGTACTTCTTTTTCTAATTTCAAAAGGGTAAGATAGTGTTCGACGATGTGTTCTGGCAAACCATTCAAAATCTGTATAAATTCTTTTTTATATGACTTTTTCTTCAGGTAAGTGCTTTCCTTTTCTGAAACGAGTGGAATCTCTTCATCTTCTCTGAAGAACTCTATTATTGGTATTGATAAGGCATTCGCAATAAGCCCTAATGACTTTTGCGTATAGTTTCTCTTGCCGCTCTCCAGTTGGTTTATATATCCCTGTGACAGTTCACTCATCAGGGCAAGTTCTTCCTGTGTAATTCCGGCCTTTAATCTAAATTTTCTTATGTTGCTTCCGACGACATTCTTTTTCTCCATAAAAATATGTTATAGCACTCTGTTATACGAAGCAATTACACTACGAAATATTTTTCTTTCAAATAATATCACACTGTGCTATAACTAAAACGAAAAATAAAATAAGTTACATAAGATTAAATACAAGAAGTATGATGAAACCTATAAGTAATTGAATTATTCTGAAAAGCATTGTTATATTTTAAATATAACCCAATGAACTTTTTTGAAGAATATTATCATTCCGACTCTAAACGTATCTCTGGCTTTGCATATGACTTCCGGGTCGAATCTAACGGCACACTTGTATGTGAATGTGTCACTGATACCTTCGTCCATATTACTGGATATCCTTTTGAGGGGGTAAACGCTCGTAGCCACTGGCTTAGTCTTGTATATCCGAATGATATACCCATCCTTAAGAAGCAACTTGATTGTTTATTATCTGGACAGTCGAATGTAAGTGAATTTCGTATCATTACAAAAAGTGATGAAATACGATGGTTACGCAATTACGCTCATCCGGCATGGGGAGACACACAAGGCCGCGTCATTCGTATTTATGGGACAGCTCAGGTTATCACAAGACAGATGCAATATGAGGACCGCATTAAGGGATCTAAAACAGAGTATCGCGATGCTTGAAACTGCAAATACTACCGTTTAAGTAAAAATATAAAAAAGCGAGTACAGAGAACAGATGATGGATGATAGATGACAGGAGACAAAATCTACCGGTGTTTTTTGTCATTCTGTTGTAAAGCGAGGAGTTCAATTTGCCCAATGGTAAATCATTGGAAGGCTATTGTATTTTGGTATACACTCTTGTTCACTTTCTACGTGTCATTCCAGATTCCTGCAGGGATTGCTGAAGAAAGAAGCGAGCCGCCAGGCGGGACGCGTACCGGTGAAAATACCGTCATCATAATTCGAAGCCAGGAAATTGCAGCTTATAACAAGGCAATTAAAGGTTTCGAAGAAGGGTGTAATGGGAAAAATATCTCCATAAAGGCAATCTATGATTTACAAGGAACAGTAGAGGAATGTGAAAGGGTTACTCAAAATATCAAAAACAACGAACTCAAACCCAAGCTTATTTTCGCCGTTGGTGTACTTGCAGCAATCCTCGCAAAAGAACAATTTACTGATATCCCCATTATATTTTGCATGGTTATTAATCACGAGCGCTTCAATTTACAGGGAGCTAACGTTACCGGTATTTCTGCAGAGGCGTCCTTAGAAGACCAATTTGCCATTCTCAAAGAAATTTTTGGCACATATAGGAATGTAGGAGTCATTTATGATCCAACAAAAACCGGAAGAATTATCTCAGAAGCAACCAGTGTGGCAGAAAAATTTGAATTCAATCTTATCAAAACAGAGGTCTTATCTGAAAAAGAGGTCGCATCTGCATTAAAAGATATTATCAATAGAATTGATGCATTATGGATAATACCCGACAGTGCGGTTGTTACAAAAAATTCACTGAATACGATCTTTAAAAAAACCTTAAAAAATCGCTTGCCGATATTTTGTACTTCAAGCGCAATTGTTAAAGCAGGTGCATTAATTTCCATTTCTCCGGATTATCGATCCACGGGACTGCAGGCAGCCCAACTGGCACAAATGTTGTTAACTGACACGACGATAACTTCATTGGGTATTCAGCAGCCAGATAAATTAAAGTTAACCTTAAACACCCAAACGGCTGAGATAATTGGGATAAATCTATCATCGATTAAATCTCGTGATGATATAGTCTTGTATCCATAAGACAAGGGGGGCAAGTCTTGCTTCTTGATGTTGAAGTAACTCTATTTTCCAGACTTGATAAATCAAAACCCAACCTTACACAATTTTAAACCCTTGTCAAATGTCGGTATTTGATGCGATGGGGTTGATCGTCCGGTGCGCCGAGACGTTTTTTTCTATACGCCTCATATTCAGAATAGGCGCTTAACAATAATGCCTTTGGGACTGTAGTGGCAATTCATGAATTGCCACTACAGTGCTCATTTTCGCTATCCGATACTAATAAGTTCTAGTCTATCCTTAAATGTTTCCAAAACCTTTTGCCTGATTTTTTGGTGTGTTATTTGGGTAAGATGCGGGTCTCTGGATACGATTTCAAAGGCGTCCGCGCGGGCTTGTTTGAGGATGGGAAAATCCCTGATGAGGTCGCTGATCTTAAGTTCCGGTAGTCCATGTTGACGCGTACCAAAGAATTCCCCTGGTCCTCTCAGTTTAAAATCCATTTCTGCAATCTTGAATCCATCACATGTTTTGGTCATAATCCTCAGCCGTTCACGTGATTCTTGAGTCTTGGGGTTTCCGAAAAGCAGGCAATACGACTGCTCGCTTCCCCTACCAATACGGCCGCGCAGTTGATGGAGCTGCGCAAGTCCAAACCGTTCCGCGTGTTCTACGACCATTACGGTGGCGTTGGGTATATCAATCCCTACTTCGATTATTATAGTGGAAACCAGTATGTCATACCGCCTTTCCTTGAAATCTGACATAACCGATTCCTTTTCCGCAGGCTTCATTTGCCCGTGCAGCAGGCCTACTTTACGGTCAGGGAAAATGTTGTGTTGCAATCTCTTCGCTTCCGTAACGGCTGCCTTTAAATCAAAGACATCCGATTCCTCGACCAATGGATAGACTATAAAAACCTGTCTGCCTTTTGCGACTTCCCCCTGAATGAACTTATAAGCCTCTTGTTCCTTCTCCTTTGTTACCAAGAAGGTCTTAATAGGCGGACGTCCGGGCGGCATTTCGTCCAGAATGGAAATGTCAAGGTCGCCAAATAATGTTATGGAAAGCGTACGGGGGATAGGAGTAGCCGTCATAATAAGCACGTCGGGCGAGAAACCCTTTTCCTTCAATTTCAGGCGCTGGATCACACCGAATTTGTGTTGCTCGTCTATTACTACAAGTCCTAATTTCTTGAACTGGACGGTTTCTTCAATAAGGGCGTGCGTCCCAATAACCAGGTCTATTTGTCCATTTCTAATCTGTTCGAGTGTGTCTTTTTTAAATTTGGAATTTGTGTTTCCTGTCAATAAATGCATTCGGACGTGTGAGTGCTGCAGGTATTTCTGAATGGTCTGGAAGTGTTGCTCCGATAATATTTCCGTAGGCGCCATAAATGCCGCCTGATAGCCATTGGCAATAGCGACAAGGATGGCATAAATCGCAACGACTGTTTTGCCGGAACCGACATCGCCCTGCAACAGTCGGTTCATGGGTTTACTGCTTCGCATGTCAGCAGTAATTTCACGAATTGCCCCTTCCTGGGCGTTCGTTAAGGTAAAAGGAATGAGTTTACGGATGTGCGTATCCACATTGGTGCCCACCTTGAACGAAATCCCCGTTTCTTCTTTAATACCGCTCCTTCTGAGCGCCATCGCCATTTCGAGGATAAGCAGTTCGTCGTACACGAGCCGTGATTTTGCCCTTTTCAGCGCATCGAACGTTTCAGGGGAATGTATTTCTCGTATAGCCTTATCAAGTGGTAATAAGTGATTTTTTACCAAAAGCTCTTTGGGTAATATTTCTTCAATATGGTTGGCAAAATGATGAACGGCCTCTTTCATAATTTTTCTAAATTGAGTCTGGCTGATACGCTCGGTGAGCGGATAAACGGGAATGATGCCGCCGTCCTTTATGTTAGTTTCGTCATCCTGAACGACTTCATATTCCGGGCTTAATAATTGCAGGTATTTGTATGCGCCAACCTTGCCATGTAAAAACAGATTGTCTCCAACGTGGAATTTGTTCATAAGGAAAGGCTGGTTGAACCAGGTTGCCGCAATGGTGCCTGTTTCGTCAGTGACGAAGGCTTCGAGAATATATTTCCTGTTTCTTGCCATTCTGTTGTTGACGGCAAGAATCCTGGCATGGATGGTAATCTCTGCGCCTATTTTGGCTTCTGAAATCTTTTGTATCCGGGTGCGGTCTTTGTAATCACGGGGGAAATAAGAGAGCATGTCATGGATCGTGTGTATCCCCAAGCGTCCAAGGGTTTCGCTTCGTTTTGGTCCCACGCCCTTCAGGAACTGGACTGACTGATGTAACACAGATTGTGAGGGTGTCTTAGTTGGAGATTTTGTGACTAGCATATAAAATTATTAGACAATTAGTTTTTGAATTTACATAGTAACACACCCCTGTATTCCCTCTCCCCTTTCGCTGGTTCAATCGTCCTCGATTGAACCGAAATGTTTCAGTTCAGGCTGCAAGCCTGATAATCATGGAGTTCGCATAGGATATAAGCGAACTAAAGTTCGCGCTACGTTGAGAAAGTCGCTGAAAGCCTAAATTAAATATAAGGTGATGGTTATCGTTTGTCAAATTGAATATTTACCCAAAACTCACGAGATTTGTGCTTAACATCAATGCGAATCAATGCTATAATCCTGTGGCTTCATGCTTCATTCCAGAAAATTTTCATCATTATTTATGGAGAAAGAGATGAAAAGTAAGGTCTATTTTATAAAGGTAGAAAATGGTGAGGGCGTCGCCTCGCTTGCGCAAAAGACGGGGCAGTTGTTTGATTATGCCGGTTTTAAGGACGCGATCAGTAAAAAAGACATGGTTGCGGTGAAAACGAGCTTTGGCGAAAAGGGAAATATCGGACACCTCAAACCGCCCATCATAAAAACGATCGTGGATAAAGTGAAGGAGTGTAATGGCAAACCCTTTCTCCTGGAGACAAACACGCTGTATGAAGGACAACGTACGAATGCTGTGGATCATATCTCGCACGCCCACGATCACGGTTTTAGTTATGAAAATGTCGGCGCCCCCATTATCATTGGCGATGGGCTTTTCGGCGAGCATGACGTGCAGGTGGAAATCAATCAGAAATTCTGCAAGTATGCGTTTTTATCGGGCGTTGCAAGGGCATGTAACGCCATCGTATCGGTTGCGCATGTTACAGGGCATATCCTGACCGGTATGGGAGCTACGCTGAAGAATATTGGGATGGGGCTCTCGTCACGCGGCGGCAAGCTGGCGCAACATTCGGGGGTAATACCTCAAATCTCGAAGAAAATGTGCACTGCCTGCGGTGTGTGTGGCAGGTGGTGCCCTGTAGGAGCAATTAAGATTGATGAGCAATATGCCATTATTGATCCAAAAATATGTATCGGGTGCGGTGAATGTTTGGCGGTGTGTCAGTTTAGCGCGGTAAAAATCGCATGGGATGAGAGTACGGTCGATCTCCAGAAGAAAGTTGCCGAGTACTGTCTGGCGGTTATGAAGGGAAAAGCAGGGAAGGTGGTATTTTTTAATTTTCTTACCCATATTACGAAACAGTGTGATTGTATGGACAAACCTTATCACCCCGATATTGGAGATATCGGAATTTTGGCTTCCACAGATCCGGTTGCTATAGAAAAGGCAACGACGGATATTATCAAGGAACGCATCGGGAAAGACTTCTTTAAAGATGCCTGGCCGAATATTGATTATACTGTACAGATTTCTTATGCACAGGAGATTGGGCTGGGGAGTATGGATTACGAGTTGGTGCATTACGGATAGGGCAGCAACAATTGAGTTTCTCGCGTTTGTTGAGTTTGTTGATAGTATAGGGATTTTCATTTTATTTAAGCGGGTTTGTAGGTGGTAGCAGGCATAAAATCCCCCTTAGAAACATGTCCTCGTGAAAACGGGGAAGGGGGAACAAGGGGGTTGTAAAAACTCAGGAAAAACACAACCCCCTAAATCCCCCTTTGCTAAGGGGGACTAACTTGAAAGGGGGAAAACGAGATGACGGAGAAAACGCCCATCGTTATTGATTTTGACGGCACTATTTGTGAACATAAGTTTCCGGATATAGGCGAACCAACACCTGGTGTAAAAGAGGCGTTGGAGACATTAAAGAAGGCCGGATACCGAATTATTATCCACACCTGCCGGACGGGATCGTACTGGAAGGGCATAATTCCGGGAAACCAGCCGAAGCTCATTGAGGGATTTATGAAATACCATAAATTACCTTACGATACTATATGGATGCCCGATAAACCCATTGGTGTTGCCTATATTGATGATAAGGCAATACGATTCGACAACAATTGGAAAGCTATTACAGAAAACATCCAAAATTATCCAAAAAAGACAGACGGCTAATCACTCCTAAATATTAATTACACCCATTAAAAACCACGTATTGAAAATCTAAATAAGTGGATTTTTGTCTAAAATTCTTGATAAAGATTTCTCTCCGTTTTATCACCCCTGATTACAGGTGTTTTGTAACTACCCGTTTTGAAAATAACTAGGACATATTTGTGTATTGTTTTTAAAGACGATTATTTTGGTATGGCAATTGATTTATCGTAAAAGCAGGAAATTATGAATTTATTTAGCGTAGGGGTTGAAGATTTTCAACCCCTACATGTAATGGGCAATAAAAGATGTATAAGGTAGCCTAAATTAAAAACAGGGAGAACCGGATAATGAACAAAGACATTGAAAATCTTAAGTTGGCAATACAGAAGAAAGAGCTTGGTATCGAACGATACACCGACCAGATTAAGGCATTGGGCGATCCCCAAATCAATGCCTTGCTTGAAGGTATTTTACATAATGAGATACGCCACAAGGCGGAATTAGAAGACCATTTAGCCCGATTGTCTTAACCCGATACTAGGGAAAAGGTCGCCAAAGGCCTGTTTTAAACGAGTGGGAAGATTGTAAAAAGGAGAAAGGGAAAAAAAAGAAAAATCTAAAAAAGGGAGAAACAAGTATGAGAGAGGGATTTAAGTCGGTATTGGAATTTTTAGAGGCAGATTTGGAAATTGAAGAAGAACAGGAGCATTTATACAACCAATTAGCTGCGGTCTCAAAAGATGCGAAGGTAAAAGGGACTTTTCAACATCTGGCAAGGGCTGCCAAGGGGCATAAGGATGTGCTGGGAAGGATTATCAGGGATATTGAAACTGATAATCACGATGTAAGTTTCTATTGCCTCATGTGCGGCTGGGAGATTGATTTTGGGAAGATGCCTTCTGTGGGGAACGAAGAGCGGTGTTCATTGTGCTGCCAGAAGTTTGCCCTTGTGGATGTTGATAATGATTATGCAATAAAATTCCTCCCGCAATAAGAGATGAAAATAGTGCAATATTTAGACGTATAGGATTTAATTTTATTTATGCGGCTCACATGGCATATGCGATATGAAGAATAACTTTAAAGAAGGGGCGCAGAATACAAATGAGCGATTCTTTAAAAGATATAAAATCTATGGCAATCCGGATGGAAATGGATGGGATAAAGTTTTACAGCGATCTGGCAGCCAAGACACTCCACCCGATGGGAAAGGTGATGTTCAAGTCTTTCATAGAAGACGAGAAACTGCACGCCAAAAGACTTCGGGCTTTATTATCCACTCAGAATGAAACAGTTCAGGCAAAGGGCAAGAGCGCCGCAAATCCCCGGGAAAGATTGATTACTATCTTC
>VGXX01000148.1 GCA_016873155.1 Planctomycetota bacterium
GGTCGTCTTCGCCCGGATTGCCCACCATGAGAAGCATCTTGGTTTTCATGCCCATTTGCTTTGTGAGTTTAATGGCGTGTTCAATTTGTTCCGGTGTGGTCTTCTTTTTGATGGCCTTGAGCACCGTCTCAGAGGCGGATTCTACCCCAAAAGAGATGCAATAACACCCCGACTTAATCATCCATTCAAGCATGTCTTCCCAGATGAAATTCACGCGGGTTTCGCAGTCCCAGACGATATCCAATTTTCTATCTATGATTTCTTTGCAGAGGTCAATAACCCGGTTCTTATTGACGGTAAAGATATCATCCGCAAAATTGAAAAAACCACATCCAAAATTTTTGGCCAGGAACTCCATCTCGTCTACGACGTTTTTTGCGGATCGGGTTCTCCATTTTTGCCAGAAAAAAGGAGTTGAGCAAAACTGGCAACTTCCCACACATCCACGCGTGGAAATAATCGGGACAAATCTCAGGTTTTCAAGCTGTTTACCGTTCCATGTCCCTTTGAGTATTTCATATCCCCCCGTATACCTGTTAAAGTCGAAATATTTATATGCAGGAAACGGTATGTCATCCATGTTATGAATCAATTGTCTTGGCGGCGTTTTTATAGTTTTGCCCTGATGTTTATATGCTATTCCGTGGACATCTCCCAAAGCCCTTTTTCCCTCCAGGCATATCATCAGTTCTCTTATTGTCTCTTCGCCTTCGCCAAGGACGATAATGTCTACCGGCCAGTGTTCGAGTATCTGTTCGTACATGATGGTAGGGTGGATACCGCCCATGATTACCGTACAGTCTTTGTTCACCGACCTGGAAAGCTTGGCTACTTCTAACGGGCTTGCACGCTGTTCTGTCAGGCAGGTAATGCCAATGACATCGGGCAGCTCTTTTTCAAGCGTTTGTCTGACCTTGTCCCACGAGAAATCGAACATATCGACTGCCTTTACATCAAAACCATGGGTTTCGAGTGTAGAAGCCAGATACGCAATTCCCAATGGGGGACCGTAAGGCAAAATGAACGGCTTACCATATTTGCGCTGATCATACATGGGTGGATTAATAAGGAGTATTTTCATAGCATTGTCTTTTCGGCTACTTTTTTAGCAAACTATGTTATACGTATTAGGTGTAATAGCCCATTCCCCAAATTTTAGCCTGCGAACAGATGCTTTGTCAGATTTTGCAGAATAAACTATGTAGAGACGGTGTTTGTCTGCATTCGCATTGGCATCTTCTCCTGCATATATTTTCCTATCAACCATGTGGTTTCTTTTTTAATAGCGCATCAAGTAACATCTCCACCCTTAGCTTCTTAGCCCACTCTTTGAGATAATCAAGATCAAGATTTCGCTGAATTTCTAAAATCCCCAGTGAATCTTCAAGATGTTTTTCTATTTCAGTTTGGTAAATTACTTAGCTTTCTGCACCTTTCCATATCCCTTTGTCTTCCAATCCTTGTCATAAACCGTAATATTGTCGTCCTTGATAATCACATGCTCTTTCACGTTTCCCTGACTATTGTATATATCGATAGTCTGGCGTTCAACCTCTTTGTTACGTCTGAGATTGCCTTAAATAAAGGGGAAGCGAGGCTTCCTGCCTTCCATCGATTGCCAGGTCAAAAGAATATTTCCCGAACTTTTCAAGCTTTAAGCCCTGAATATGAAGAACCATGTTCATTACGCCTGAATCGAGATGGGGAGGAAAATCTACTTTAGCGCTGGTTTCTAAGCTGGGTATGATTAGTTTGCCATCTTCATTAACCAGATTTAGTTTTATTCTATGCTCTCCTTTTTCTATCTGATTGAACCTTACTCTGAACGCTATTGCGCACTGCGAACTCACAGCCGGCAATTTTTGGGCACAGATGGTATCAAAAGTACCCAATATATTTAATTTTCCCTGAGATTCTGTTGCTGCATCACATAGGGCCATAACTTCTATATTCACTGCAAATCTCCTTCAAAAAACCAGTCCCTTTAAAAAATAATTGCGCATTGAATGACAAGCGGCTGGAAACGTCACTCGTCACCTGTCACCTGCCACTTGCCTCGATCGTATCACCTGAATTCTGTCTCTTAATTCTGCCGCGCGTTCAAATTCCAGCGATTCTGCCGCCTTGAGCATCTCTTCTTCCAATTCATTGACAAACTCCTGGGTAACATATTCTTCTTCACTCTCGGCAACGGTCTCATAAACAATCTTGTGTGACGAGACCTCGTCTTCGATGCCTTTCTTGATCTCTTTTCGTATGGTGGTTGGGGTGATGTTGTGCTTTTTGTTGTATGCTATTTGAAGCTCCCGGCGGCGATTGGTTTCATCTATCGCCCGTTTCATCGAGTTTGTTATCTCATCCGCATATAAAATAACCTCGGCATTCACATTCCTTGCCGTTCGGCCAATCGTCTGTATTAATGAGGTTTCTGAACGCAGAAATCCCTCCTTGTCTGCATCCAGGATCGCTACCAGAGAGACTTCCGGCAAGTCCAGTCCCTCCCTGAGTAAGTTGACACCTACCAGGACGTCAAATTTTCCCAGCCGCAAATCCCGTAAGATGGTTACCCTTTCTATGGCATTTATCTCTGAATGGATGTACATACCCTTGAGACCCTCTTCCTTGATATACTCGCTTAAATCTTCGGCGAGTCGTTTCGTCAATGTGGTTACCAGCACTCTCTCCTTTTTCTGCGCCCGTTTCTTGATTTGTTTCAAAAGGTCGTCTACTTGGGTCTTTGCGGGTTTCACGTAGATTATCGGGTCGACAAGACCGGTTGGACGTATAATTTGCTCGACCACTTTGCCCTGGCACTTTTTCAACTCATAAGGACCGGGCGTTGCCGAAACGAACACGATCTGATGAATCCTTGATTCCCATTCGTCAAACCGTAAAGGACGGTTATCCATCGCAGAGGGTAATCGGAAGCCGTATTCGACCAGAGTCTCTTTGCGCGCCCGATCTCCGTGGTACATGCCCGCGATTTGAGGGACAGAGACGTGGGACTCGTCCACAATCAGAAAAAAATCTTTGGGGAAGTAATCGAAAAGGGTATAAGGTGTCTCCCCTGGCGCGCGGCCGCTGAGGTGTCTCGAATAGTTTTCGATGCCATGACAATAACCGACCTCCTGGAGCATCTCCATATCGTAACGCGTCCGAGCCTCAAGTCGCTGTGCCTCAAGGAGTTTTTCCTGAGAACGAAGCTCCTTAAGCCGGTCGTTCAATTCATATTCGATGGATCTGACAACCCCTTCGATTTTTCCCTCCGGCATGACAAAGTGTTTGGCCGGATAAATGGACACCTCCTTCACCTCTTGCAAAGAGTTACCCGTTGTGGGATTGATTATGGAAATTCTAGCGACTTCGTCTCCAAACAATTCTATGCGGTACGCAGTCTCTTCGTAGGCGGGAAATATCTCTACAACGTCTCCGCGCACCCGCAATGAGCCACGAACGAAATTGATATCGTTCCGTTCATATTGAATGTTGATAAGTTTTCTTAATAACTTGTTGCGTTCTACAGAATCTCCCTTGCAGAGATGCACGTACATCTCCTGATACTCTTCAGGTGAACCCAGCCCGTAGATACATGAAACGCTGGCAACCAGGATGACGTCACTCCGGGACATAAGATTACTGGTGGCTGCCAGGCGCAGCCGGTCGATTTCCTGGTTTATAGTAGCCTCTTTCTCGATATAGATGTCACGCTGCGGAATGTACGCCTCGGGTTGATAATAATCGTAATAGCTCACAAAATATCCCACGGCATTTTCCGGGAAGAAGCTCTTAAACTCGCTGTAAAGCTGGGCGGCCAGGGTTTTATTGTGAGTCATAACCAGCGTAGGCTTTCCCAGGGCTGCAATGACGTTTGCCATGGTAAATGTCTTACCAGAACCCGTAACTCCCAATAAGGTTTGATAATTAATGTTATTTTTGCAACCGTCGACCAGTTGCTGTATTGCGCGTGGCTGGTCGCCTTGCGGCGTGAATGATGAAACCAACTTAAAAACGGACATTACTCTTTATAATACTGCGAAGATTTATATTTCAAAAGGAATTCGTCAACAAAAACCTTCACCGTGGAGGCAATGGGAACCGCCAGCAATAATCCCAAAAATCCCAGCAGTTGACTGCAAATCAGGATGGAGAGGATTACCATGACGGGGCTCAATCCTAACTCTTTTCCCATAATCCGTGGCGTTATAACAGTTCCTTCAAGTATTTGACCGATACCAAAGGTTATTAAAATATATATTATATGTTTAAAATCATGAAATTGAAAGAGCGCAAGTGCGGAAGCCAGGACAATTCCGGTTCCAGTGCCAACGTATGGGACCAGATTACCAAAGCCGCCGACAAAGCCGATAAGAAATGATAAGGGGACGCCTGTGATTGTCAGACCTATGCTGTAAATGAGAGAAAGGATAAGACAGATAATAAGCTGGCCTCGAAGGAAAGAGCGGAGATTATTATTTACTCTGGACAGGAGACTTATTGCCCGATCTCTTTTCGATAAAGGGAAAATGTTTTTTATATTCTGGGCGATGATATTGAAGTCCATGAGCAGGTAAACAGACACGACGCCAAAAATAATAAAGTTTACGAGAATTCCCACGAAACCAAAGGTGCTGTAAAAAATGTTTTTCATGATATTCAGGAAAAAGCTGACAACCTGTGGAATATATTTTTTGAATCCGCCTAACATCTCAGTTAAACGTATTTTTTGCAAACGGGCGTCTTTCTCGGCATCAGACTCACGGACAGAGGCAGGTTCCTGTTTATCATGATTTTTTATGTCTGCCTCTTTTTCCGGATTTACAGGTGTAATCTTTTCATGATCATGTTTGAAGATTGGTTCCATGCGCCCTTTCATGAGCGACTCAACCGATTTCGCAAGTTCTATATTCCCGTATTTTTCTATCCACGCCTCGATAGTGGTTTCGTATTTTGGATATTGTTTCTTAATCGTACCGCCTACCTGATAAATTCCTTTGGTCGTCTTTGGAATTGCATACGTCAGAAATCCAGCCGTAGCGAGCAGAACGGCAATTATTATAAAGACGATCCCGAAGCCCCGGTGGATGTGCTTACGGGTAAATGGCCAGCATCTGCGCTCGAAAAAATCAACTACAGGATCGAAAATATAAGCGACAATGAAGGCAAGCAAAAGGGAGATAAGCGTCCCTCTCAGGAAATAACACAATACAAAAAAGATAACAATCGAAATCCCGATGAGTATTACACGTACCCACAAGTTTTCCAATATTTTTTGTCGTTCTTTTTCCATAAATTTGAATTTTCTATATCAAGTGTCGACCTCCTCACAATCCCCTTCTTACGAAGGAGGGGAAAGGGGTGGTTTAAAATCAGAGAAGTCTTGCTCGATAACAAGCAATTTTGCACATTTTATTCTTGCTACTCTTGATCATTCAGATTGATATCGGCAGTATCTGCACCAATCTTTATATGCTCTCTTATAGACTCCAGAACCGATGTGTTTATACCTTTCACTTTGGACAATTCATCAATGCTTTTAAAACTGCCGTATTTTTCCCGGTATGCCACAATCGCCTTTGCCTTTACTTCTCCCAATTTTGGCAGCAATACCAGTTCATACCATGGTGCATTGTTTACGTCCAGTTTTACTTTTATATCTTCAGGTTTAAGGGTACTTACAATTTCCGTTTCGGGCAGCCACCAATGGTGATCCATGCCCAGTTTTACTATAGTACCAATAAACAACGTTGTAGCCAAAAAGAAGATAACAATAAGTTGCTTTCTTGTGGGAGAGGTATTGCTGGATGGCTTCTGTGCATTTTGCATAATTCCTACAGCCATTTTGAAGGATTTTATATATTCTCAAATTTATCGATTTTATTCTAACAGTAATTTAAAGGCTTTCAAGGGAATTTAATTATTTTAGCATTTTTCCGTGAATTTAAATATCTGTTCCCATTTTAATGATGCATCAAAAATCCCTTGATAATAAATAGGCTTTAAGCTATAAATTGACCAGCTTATATGCTGCAAGAGGAAACAGGATAATTTAATTTAAAAACGTGGGTAGCTAAAATTTTGAATGAAACACACATCATTCCCCTTTAAATATCATGGTTGGGCAGGACTCGGATTAATTTGTTTTGTGGAGTTCTGTCTGCTCATCCAACATCGTTTTTACTTTGCCCATAAGATCAGCGTTTGGTCAACACCGCTGTGCTGGCTGGGTTACGTGATGTTTTTGGATGCCGTCATATTCAAGCTCAAAGGAAATTCACTCCTCTATAACCGAAGGCGGGAATTTTACATCCAGATGCCTCTGTCAATCGCTTTCTGGCTCTTATTTGAATTTTACAATCTCCACCTCGTAAACTGGGAATATCACGGCCTGCCTGAAAACAAGATCGAACTCTGCATCGGAATGGGACTCGCCTTCGCCATGATTATGCCAGGCATGTTCCAGACAGCAGAACTCCTGGAAACCCTCCGATTTTTTGATCGTTTTCAAATCGCCAAACTACGGGTTTCGAACAGGGTTATTTACAGCAGTATTGTGCTAGGATTCTTCTTCATCATGGCGCCATTACTGATTAATAGAGACTATGCCCGTTATCTCTTTGGGCTTGTCTGGACGGGATATGTGATGATTTTCGATCCTATCGTGTATTCGAGCAAAGGGGATTCATTGTTAAAAGATTTAGAAGAAGGCAACCTTTCTCGGATACTGAGCTTATTTGTCGCCGGTTACATCTGCGGTTTTCTGTGGGAATTCTGGAACTTTTGGGCTGCGTCAAAATGGGTATATACAGCGCCATTTATGAAGGATGTAAAAATCTTCGAGATGCCTGTGGCAGGATTCCTGGGATTTGGTCCCTTTGCGTGGGAATATTTCTGCTTTTACCACTTTTGCAAACTCATCGGGCAAAGATATCAAGCCAATTCCAGGTAATTTTGTTAAATTTCTTTTGACATATATTTTTTTCCGATACTCTTATTCAAATCAGGTTACAAATCATCCCAGATTAATTGCGTTTGACAAATAGTTTCTTATTGGTATGCTATACCAAAAGTGAAGTCAGAACTAGTTAGACATGAAAAGATTACCGATGAGTTGGGTAATACCATCGAGATCAAGGTATGGAAGGTGACAGTTTCAAAAGACAAGCCTCACGGTTATAAATACTCACTCGTTTATATTATTGAGGATGAACGGGTAATTGGGTATGACAATGCTGAAGGGAAAGGAGACCACAGGCACTACCGAAACAAAACGGACCCATATGGATTCGTCAATCTCAGAAGGTTGGTAGAGGATTTTTATAGGGATATAGAAAAATACAAAGAAGGGAAATTATGAGGATTAAAAAAGTAAAGGTGGGTATAAAGGATGTAAAAACATCCCTCCATGATTTTGTCAGGACTTGCGAGGCAATAGATCGGGGTGAAAAGGTAAAAAAAGAGACAGGAGTTTACTTTACAAGTTTTAAGGCATTCAGAAAGGCATTAACCCCTAAACGACTGGAGCTCTTACAAATAATCAAGGCAAAGAAACCTTCATCAATAAATCAGCTTGCAAGCATTGCAAAACGAGACATCAAAAATGTCGCTGAGGATGTAAAATATCTTTCCCAGATAGGTCTCATCGAAAAAAAGAAGGCAAAACGGGAAATTTCTCCCTCTATTAAATATGATAAAATCCTATTAGAAATAGCGGTATGAAACAGCGAAATACTTGTAAATAATCTAATGAACAATTAATTATTGGATAATGAAGGGCGACTCTCAACTGATCACCCTCAACTGCTCACTTTTGGGAATACAACATAAGCGATTCTGGACACCTTAACTATTTTAAAAACAAAGTCGATACTTAAACATAGTGTCCATGATTTCATCACAGAGTTAAACATGCCAACCTAAATCGTTTTCTTAGTCATTCCTCGACCAGAGTATAGGAAAAATGAACCAGAGAAGTCTAACAACCTCAGCAGATACTCCCGTGCGATA
>VGXX01000149.1 GCA_016873155.1 Planctomycetota bacterium
GACTCGTTCGGGTTAGGAACTGTGTAACAGTTCCCCCCCTCGCCTAACCCCTCCCACCAGGGGCGGGGGAAACCTGTCCTCGACGCAGATCGGGGAAACGTTTCCTCCCCCTGTCCCCCTCCGGAGGGGGATAAAGGGGGAGGAGGGGAGGTCAGGTGGGGGTGCTGAACTGATACGGTTCTATTAATCAGGCCGTGCGGGTTCAGGTTTGCAACCTGAACCCCCCGATTGTTAATCCAATTTAAATGCAAATACGACAGCATGAGTAGCTTTCCTACAAAGAATATTACATTCAGATATGCGCTTGCACTTGGGCTGATAGCCCTTTTCAGCGTTTCTGCCTATGTTGTTTTATACAGGATGGCGGCATCCCAGAAAGATACGGCCGCCGTGATTAACGTGAGCGGCAGTCAGCGACTGCTTTCTCAACGCGCTGCTGTATATTCCCTGCGTCTTGTCACCAGCCATAATAAGACCGAACGAAATAAAGCCCGCCAGGAATTGCTGCAAATAAGCAAACGGATGGAATGCAATCATGACGGATTGATTCACGGCAATGCAAGTCTGCGTCTCTCCGGCAACACCTCGCCGCAGATACACGCCATGTATTTCAATCCTCCCTTGCTTTTAGATAAACAGATACGCGACTATGTTGCGGAAATCAATGGCCTGGCGCATGACACCGACGAGAGGCTTACCTGGAATAATCCCCGCCTGCGATATATACTTTCCGTATCCAATTCGAAACTGCTCAAATCACTGGATGCCGTGGTGAAACAATATCAGACCGAGAGTGAAGCAAACATCGCCCGGCTGCAAATGATTGAAAAGGGGGCGCTGGGTTTTACCCTCTTTGTCCTGTTCATGGAGGCGCTTTTCATTTTCCGCCCCATGATTTCGCGCATCCGGCGGGATACCCGCACATTGGTGCGCAGCGAGGCGTATCTCCGTTCGGTTATTAACAATGCGATGGACGGAATCATTACGATTAATGAACACGGCGCTGTTCAATCATTTAACGCAGCAGCCGAAAAAATGTTCGGGTACACGTCTTCAGAGACACATGGCAGACATATTAGAATATTAATGCCTGAATTCTATTACAATTATCTTCATAACTACCTGTGGATAGACACAGAAAAAATTCCTCATTTAATGATGTGTGAGACAAAAGGAAAACGGAAGGACGGCGCTTCCTTTCCCGTGGATACATCGCTTGGAGAGATGCGCATCGGCGAACAACGGCAATTCGTAATTATTGCGCGGGATATAACCGAACGCAAACAAGACGCAGAGAATCTGAAAAGAAACGAGGAGCAATTCAGATTGTTGACCGAGTCAAGCCAGGACGGTATTCTTGCGTACGACAAAGACATCCGCTACACGTTCTGGAATAAGGCTATGGAACAGATAACCGGCGTTACCGGCAAAGAGGTGCTTGGCAAATCTCCTTTTGAGATATTTCCGTTCCTGGAGAAAGTCGGAGAGGGAGATTCCTACCGGGAAACAATTAAAGGTAAAACTATGAAACGTTCGGGAATACCTTACAGTATCCCGCAAACGGGGAAGTACGGATACTTCGACAGTTCCCGATTTCCTTTGTACGATACGAACGGGACAATCATCGGAGGAATGGCAATCATTCGCGACGTCACCGAACGTGTACGAACAGAACGGCGTATGAATGCCGAGCACGCCGTAACGCGTATCCTGTCGGAATCCGCCACATTACATGAAGCGTCTCAAAAATTCCTTCAATCGATCTGTGAATGTCTGGAATGGGATCTTGGGGGAATATGGGTGGTTGATCGAAAGGCAGGCGTGCTGCGTTGTGAGGAAATCTGGCATACCCCATCGCTTGACGCAAGGGAATTCACTGCGGTTACCAGACAGACTACCTTTTCACCGGGCGTTGGGCTGCCGGGACGTATCCAGGCAAGCGCCAAACCTGCCTGGATTGTCAATGTCGTCCATGATGCGAACTTCCCGAGGGCGCCGGTTGCAGCCAAAGAAGGACTGCATGCGGCATTCGGTTTTCCTGTCCTGGCAGGCAATGATGTAATCGGGGTAATCGAGTTCTTTAGCCATGAAATAAGAGAACCTGACGAGCCACTGCTTAACATGATAAGCGCTATCGGCAGTCAGATTGGTCAGTTCATCAAGCGTAAAGAAGCGGAGACACAGATTGTAAAGTTATCCAGGGCTGTAGAGCAAAGTCCAAATACAATCGTCATTACCGACGTCAAAGGCAACATCGAATATGTCAATCCCAGGGGCTTCTATCTAACGGGATACACACCTGAAGAGGTTATTGGGAAAAATCCGCGCATTTTTAAATCGAGCGAGACGCCGCCCGAAGAATATAAACGTCTATGGACTGTTATTAAATCTGGCGGAGAATGGCGGGGCGAATTTCGCAACAGGAAGAAGAATGGGGAATACTACTGGGAGTATGCGTCCATTTCGTCTATCAAAGACCCGAAAGGAGCCATTACCCACTTCCTTGCGATTAAGGAAGATATTACCGAACGCAAAAGGTTCGAGGCGCATCTTAATCACCTGGCTAATAATGACCCGCTCACCAATCTCTTTAACCGCCGCCGGTTCAGGGAAGAGTTGGAGGACTGGGTTGCACAGATGGAGCGGCATGAATCCAGCGGAGCTTTGTTATTTATCGACCTGGACAACTTCAAATACATTAATGATACCCTTGGACACCAGAAAGGGGATGAAATCCTCATAAATTTTGCCTATCTGCTAAGAGCGCGGGTACGTGAGACCGATATCATCGCAAGGCTGGGCGGCGATGAATTTGCGATCATCCTCCCTTATACCGATGCAGATCAGGCGCAGTCAATCGCAATACAAATCCTGGAGTTGGCG
The DNA here is from genome assembly GCA_016873155.1 of Planctomycetota bacterium. GTDB lineage: Bacteria > Planctomycetota > Brocadiia > Brocadiales > Brocadiaceae > Wunengus. The sequence continues at coordinate 2,884 of VGXX01000149.1, forward strand.
AGAGGAAATCTCCATGTGAATAACGGCAGATTCCACAGTGTTACCGCCAGTATTGGCATTGCCTTGTTTCCCGAACATGGAGGTGATGTGGAAAAACTGCTTGCCTACGCCGATCTCGCCATGTATCGGGCAAAGGAGAAAGGCCGCAACTGTGTTTGTATGTATTCACCCGACCAGAAAATACATTATGAGTTACGGCTGGACTGGGAGGAACGTATACAGGATGCATTAAAGAATAATCGGTTCGTGCTGCATTTACAGCCGATATCGAATGTACGGCATAAAAAGATTATGGGCTACGAGGCATTGTTACGCATGGTGGGTGAAAATGACGCATTAATTTCCCCCCAGGATTTTCTCACTATTGCCGAACGTTTCGGTCTTATTCGTGACATTGACCGCTGGGTAGTGCGTCGCGCCATCCGCCTCATTGCAGAGCAGCAATTTGCAGACAGAGGTTTATTCCTCGAAGTCAATCTTTCCGGGAGGGCATTTAATGACCCGGAATTATTGCCTTTGATCAAACAGGAGTTTGCGGCTACCAATATCAATCCGAATGCCCTCGTATTTGAAATTACAGAAACTGCCACGATAGAAAACATGGTTGATGCGCAGCGTTTCATTACCACACTCAAGGGCATGGGCTGCCGGTTTGGTCTCGATGATTTCGGCATAGGTTTTTCTTCATTCAGTTACCTCAAACAATTACCCGTGGACTTTTTGAAGATAGACGGGAGCTTTATCAGTGGATTAAAACACAACCATACAGACCAGCACCTGGTGAGGGCAATGGTAGAGGTGGCGCGCGGACTGGGGAAACAGACCGTCGCTGAATTTGTGGGATGCGAAGAAACGGTTCAACTATTATCGAACTACGGCGTGGATTATGCCCAGGGTCACCATATCGGCAAGCCCTGCGATGTGTCTGAAATTGATACCCATTCGGAAATTTCAACGTAGGGGCAGGTTTCAAACCTGCCCCTGCTTAGCTGGTTCAATCTGCAAGATTGAACCAGCTTGCAGAATCCCCCTTAACAAAGGGGGACATAGGGGGTTGTGTTTTTCCTGAGTTATTCCCCATTTTCATGAGGACAAGTTTACAACCCCCTTGCCCCCTTTTCTAAGGGGGATTTTATGCCTGCTACCACCCGCAAAGCCGCATAAATAAAATGAAAATTCCTAAACATCAAGTTAGCGCTTATACCCCATGTCCCCCTCCAGAGGGGGAGAAAATCAATTTATTTTGCCTCTTTTTGCAATCCTTTCAGTTTCTTTTGTAACTCTTCAAATTGTCTTTTCAGGGAATCGTTAGCTTTTTGGTATTCCATCTCGGTTTGCTTGTGTTTCGTGATGTCTTCTTTAATTGCAACGAAATGGGTAATAACACCTTCCTGGTTTTTAATGGGGGAGATGGATGCGGATTCCCAGTAAAACTCGCCGGACTTTTTTCTATTATAAAATTCTCCCCGCCATTCTCCGCCTGACGTAATCATAGTCCATAACTGTTTGTACTCTTCGGGCGGCGTCTTGCCCGATTTTAAGAAACGGGGGTTTTTCCCTATGATTTCTTCAGGGGTGTACCCTGTTACCTGCATGAACTTTGGATTGGCATATTCTATGTTGCCTTTTACATCGGTGATGATAATCGAGCTTGGACTTTGTTCGATAGCATGGGAAAATTTCCGGAGTCGTTCTTCCTTCTGCCTGCGTTCCGCGACCTCATCCTGAAGCAGTTTATTGGCCTTTAAAAGTTCGGCAGTGCGCTCCTCTATGCGTAATTCCAGCCTTTCATACGCCTTCCGCAACCCCTCCTCCATCTGTTTCCGGTGAATAACCAAACCCAGTTGGGAAGCAATTGTTGAAATGAGCTTGATAAGTGATGCGTCCTTCTCGCGCGCATCGAACATAAAGAACCCAATCACTGCAACGACTTTTTTGCGGGAGAGGATGGGGATTGCCAGTCCTGCTTTCAAGCCGGCTTCCAGGGCAAACTTTGCACGGGGAAAATTCGCATCAAGGGTGACGTTCGCAATCCATTCCGGCTGCCCGGACAGCCAGACTCTTCCGGGAAGGCCTTTGCCCTGCGGAAAGGTAAACCCCCTGCTTGCGGCATAGAATTTTTCCAGTCCGGGAACGGCGCTGTACCACTCCGTACTGCATTCGAGGAGTGTCCCCTCAGCATTTGGGGTCCATGCTTCTCCGTAAATCCAGCCTGTAGTTTCGCATATCCTACGCAGCGTAACGCCCAATGCCGTATGAGTGTCTTCAGACTCGCTGATAGCCAGCGTTAATGTTTGCAGGAGTTGAATTTCTTCGTGTGCCCGTTTGAGTTCGGTGATGTCTATCAGGGCGATTAACGCGCCGTCAATAATATCTTTTACCGTCCTGTAAGGCAAGATGCGCACCAAATACCACTTGTTTCCGGGGATGCTTACTTCTCTTTCCCGGGGTGTTAAAGTTTTGATGACTTCCTTTATATCCGATACCAACTCTTCATAGAGAATATTTGTAGAAATGTGATAAATGGGATGCCCTATGTCCGTCTCGATAAGATTAATAACCCTCGTCGTTGCGGGGGTAAAACGTTTTATGCGCAGGTGTCTGTCCAGAAAAATCGTCCCGATTTCCGTGCTGCTTAACAGGTTGTTTATATCGTTATTGGTTTGCGATAATTCTTCCATCTTGGCCAAAAGTTCGGAATTTACCGTAACCAGTTCTTCGTTCATTGATTGCAGTTCTTCTTTAGAAGTTTCCATCTCTTCGTTAGCGCTCTGTAATTCTTTGTTGATTGACTGCACCATCTCATTGGAGGTTGTGAGTTTCTCATTGGAAGTTTCCAGCTCTTCTATCGTTTCACGAAGGGATTCTTTTGTAAAGTTTAATTCACGTTCAAGTTCCAGGATACGATTGCTCAACGAAGGCGGCTGTTTTGTCTGTGCCTGCATGTCGTTACTCTGAGGAATGGAATGGGTAACGTCATCAAACACCACCAGTATAAATCCCACAAGTGATTCCGGTTCTGCAAAAGGCCTGATTATTAAATCAATAACGTGAGAACCGCCATTATTTTTTATCCGAAGGTTTCTATAGGTAAAGGCAGTTTTTCCCTTAATTACTTTCTGAATGGCAGTTCTGAGTTCGAGTGCCAAATCTTTATGCGCCATTTTCAGGATATTTAAGGTAGGTTCGCCGCTGGGTGATTTTAAATAATCGCTCGTTTGCCCCTGAAAATAAACAATGTCGTATTTCTCGTTTATAACGACACAGGGAGGGGTGTAATTCTCAAGCAGTATTTTTTGGGTACTCTCGCCGATACTGACTTCCTTTGATTTGCCGGACTCCTCAACGGTTTGTTGTTTTAAGGTAATACCTGTTAGTGACCCGGAGCCTCTGTCATTTGCCAGTCCGGCAGAAAATCCTATTCGTCGGAAGATTTTACAATCCTTATCCACAACTGAAAAAAGGCCGGTAAATTCCCCAACCGTTTCGGAGTTTCCGAGGATAAGGAATCGGTTCGGTTTTAAGGCATAATGAAAAAGCGGCAGGAGTTTTTTCTGCAATACGGGTTCTAAGTAAATCAGCAGATTTCTGCAACTGATCATATCTAATTTGGAAAAGGGCGGGTCCTTAATGAGGTTGTGATTGGCAAAGAACACCATCTCCCGTATTTGCTTGTTGATGCTATAGGTGTGGTCGTGTTTCGTAAAAAAACGTTTTAACCGTTCCGGAGACACGTCCGCAATAATACTTTCCGGATACATAGCGGCGCGCGCAAAATTAAGGGCGGCGTCATCGATATCCGTGGCAAAGATTTGAATCTTTGCGTATGCGTTTACCGTATCCATGTGTTCTTTGAGAACCATAGCCATAGAATAAGCCTCTTCGCCGCTGGAGCAGCCGACAACCCAAATCCGTATGGTAAGGAGATGCTCTTTGGATTCGAACAAGGGCGGTATTACCTTTTTTTTGAGAGATTCATAAAGTTTAGCATCCCTGAAAAAGCTGGTAACCCCGATGAGCATCTCTTTGAAAAGCGCATCCACTTCGGGCGGGTTTTGCTGGAGATGTACGACATAATCAGCCAGGGTATCGATTTGATTTACTGCCATCCTTTTTTCAATCCTGCGATAGATGGTGGCGTGTTTGTAATGAGTAAAGTTGTGCCCGGTTTCGGCTTGAAGTAATGCAAAAATTTTTCCCAGGTAGTGAGAATTTTCTGATGTAAGAGCATCTGTCCTTTGATTCCAGATATTATAGTGGTACGTCACGTATTCGATAAGTTTTTCAGGCATTTTTTCAGCAGACAAAACATAGTCCACTAAACCTGTCTCTATAGCGCTTGCCGGCATGCCGCCGAATTCGGCGGACTTTCCTTCCTGGACCATCGTCATCCCACCTGCATCCTTGATTGCCTTTAAACCCAAAGTGCCGTCAGTTCCGGTCCCCGATAATATAATACAGATGGCCTTCTCTGCCTGATCTTTTGCCAGGGATTGGAAAAAGGAATCGATAGGATGTTTGAATCCCTGCGAAATGGGCGATTCTGTCAGGTGGAGAATTCTGTTCGATATGGTTGCATCCTTGTCTGATGGTTTGATGTAAATACAGTTTGGTTCTACCGGTATCCCATCTTCTATTTGTAAGACCTTCATGCCGGTGTATTTTTTCAGGATATCAACCATGATGCTTTTATAGCCGGGGAGTATATGCTGAATAAGGACAAAAGCCATCCCTTTGTCCGGGGGTATATGGGAAAAAAATTGTTCAAACGCCTCGAGTCCGCCCGCTGAAGCGCCCATACCGACAATAAAAAAACCCTTTTCTTTATTCGCAGCGGAGGGCGATAACTGCTCTAACTGCGCGGTTGGCTGCCCGGTATCGGAGACCTTGCCGGCTCTTTTTTTTCGGCCTGCTTTTACGGTGTCAGGATCGGTTGATATACTTTTTTTGTTTTTAGGCATGAAGTATCTTAATAAAAATAGGAAAAAAAGATTCTTCCCTTCGTTCAGAATGACAAATACGAAGGGGTCGAAATGACAATTACAGGTGAAGTTGAGCTTGTTTTTAATTATAGGAAA
>VGXX01000150.1 GCA_016873155.1 Planctomycetota bacterium
CCTGAACCCCGCTTAAATAATATGAAAAATTTCTATACAATTAAAATACTTACTGGCGTCGATTTATAGTCATCAAATTGCGTCAAATATAGTTTGAAAATAAAAAAGCCTCTCTGAAAAAAAAGCAAAGAGGCTTTTTTTCTTAAAGTTGTATAAGCTTGGGTTTAATTTTTTACTGCTATGGCAAGACCTTTAAGGATAGAATTTGATAGGGTACTTTACCACGTTACATCAAGAGGCAAAGCAAGAGAACCCATATTTATTACTGATACAAATCGTATCGTATTTCTTGATAAAGAAGAATTAGTTTTAATAGCAAGAATAAAGACCCTTTTACCATTGTTACTATGTATGAAAATGAACTGGAGTAAAATGTCCGAGACACGAAAACAAATAGAATCTCACGAAATTTACCTATGGCATTATATCAAAGTTGCTGCAAAATGGATTGCAAAGCGGGGATTTCGTAACAACATATTTGATTTATTACTCATCGTTATTATCGTTTCTTTTTTCATCATCGTTTATCGTGAACTGAAAACAGAAACAGTATTAATAGAACCCTTTGAGGTACCAAAAGAACTTGAGGAAAAGGGCTATAATGGTCGTGTCATAGCAAATAAATTAAAAGACCAGCTTAACCGCATAAACACGGAATCGAAATTTAACCTAACGCTAGATACCTTATTCTCTTCAGGAAACGAAAATCAAAACAATGAGATTTCAAGAATCGAAGATAGAAATACTTCGTGTACCTTTACGCTTACTTGGCTACAGGCTGAACAATTAAAAGTGGAAATACCAAGAGTTGGTATTTCGTTACAAGCTATCATTCAATATATAAGAAAAGTTTTTAACGTTGAACCTGCTCTTGTAAAAGGTGAAGTGGCTATTCGTAAGAATCAGATATTCATAACAACACGGATTGGCGAAAAAATCGCCAGAACAATTCCAGAAGAGAATCAAAAAGCAGACAACGTGGACGAAAATCTTGCTAACCTGGATGATATGTTGCTTAAGACTGCTGAATATATCTATGAAAACACCATACCTATCATCCTTGCAAAGTATTTATATGCAAAAAACAAAGAACCAGAATGTATTGAAACCATAGAAAAGATCGCCTCCCTAAAATCAAATGTTGATACTGTTACTACCGCTTATAATATTTGGAGTTATATTCTTACTAAGCAGGAAAAATACAATGATGCAATTGCAAAGTGCCGGAAGGCCATTGAACTTGATCCGAAAAATGTCTCTGCATATTTAAACTGGGGCTTTCTGTTGGGTGCACAGGCAAAATTCGATGACGCATTTACAAAGTTCATAAAGGCCATCGAACTCGATCCGAAGAATATCTCTGCATACGTAAGCTGGGGCTGTGTACTGGCAGCGCAGGGAAAATATGACGATGCCATTGTAAAGTTCATAAAGGCTATTGAACTTGATCCAAAGAATGCCTCCGCGTACCTAAGTTGGGGCTCGGTGTTTGCGTTACAGGGAAAACACGATAATGCAATTGCAAAGTACCTAAAAGTCATCGAACTCGAACCGAAGAATGCCTCTGCGTACGTAAGTTGGGGCTTGATATTGGTGAAACAGGGAAAATACGATGATGCAATTGCAAAGTACCTGAAGGCTATCGAACTCGATCCGAAGTATTTGTCTGCGTACGTAAGCTGGGGCTGGATGTTGGAGAAGCAGGGAAAATACGATGATGCAATTGCAAAGTACCTGAAGGCTATCGAACTCTATCCAAATATTATCAATCATATAGGCGATGATTTAAATATCGCGTTGGAGAAGGTCAATTATAAAAATGCTGATGAAACATATCAGAAGATTACCGAACTCGAACCGAAGAATACCTCTGTGTACGCAAGCTGGGGCTTGATGTTGGCAAAACAGGGAAAATACGATGACGCAATTGCAAAGTTCCTGAAAGCCATCGAACTCGATCCGAAGAATGTTTCTGCGTATGTAAACTGGGGCTTACTGTTAGCGGGACAGGAAAAATACGATGATGCAATTGCAAAGTACCTGAAAGTCATCGAACTAGAACCGAATCGTTTCTCTGCGTACGCAAGCTGGGGCTTGCTGTTGGTAAAACAGGGAAAATACGATGACGCAATTGCAAAGTTCCTGAAAGCTATTGAACTCTATCCGAAAAGTATCAATCACATAGGCGAGCATTTAAATATCGCGTTGGAGAAGCTTAATTATAAAAATACTGATGAAACATATCAGAAGATTACTGAACTCGATCCAAAGAATGCCTATGCGTACGTAAGTTGGGGCTTGTTATTAAAGAAACAAGAAAAATACGACGATGCGATTGCAAAGTACCTGAAGGCCATCGAACTTGAGCCGAAGTATGCCTCTGCGTATGTAAACTTGGGTTCGGTGTTCACATTCCAGGGAAAATACGATGATGCAATTGCAAAGTATTTAAAGGCCATAGAACTTGAGCCGAAGAATGCCTATGCTTACATAAACTGGGGCTGTGTGTTGGAGCAGCAGGGAAAATATGATGAAGCAATTACAAAAGACATTAAGGCCGTAGAACTCGATCCAAAGAATGCTTATGCATACGCAAACTTGGGCTTACTGTTAGAGAAACAGGGCAAATATGATGACGCATACGCAAATTACATGAAGGCTATTGAACTCAATCCGAAGAGCGCATTTGCATACATAAACTTGGGCTTGCTATTAGTGAAACAGAAAAAATACGATGCCGCAATTGAAAATTACCTGAAGGTTATCGAGATGGGGTCAGACGCGTTATCTGAAATTCCAAAAGATTATATCGAGGAATTAAGAAATCAATTGGAATCGCGCCTTAAATTGTGAGTTAATTTCTTTGAAATTTTGCTGCAGCTTTCCGTCTTTTGATAAGCAGATATTTCGGTGAGCGATGCCCACCCTACATGCTGATAATATGTCGGTATCAAGAAGTGCCGCTGGATGTATTGGTAAGTTTCAATCTCTGGAAAAGGGACTTCTGTCACATGCCAGTTTTTCAATATCCTCGATGTCTTTTTGTGAAAGACCGTCGTATACCTTAGCGGCAAGAGAAAGAATGTCACGCGACTCTTCATGGTTATCTTCGATAACAAGGGTTACTTTTTTGTGTTCAGAAATATCAGGAAGTGGAGATATTGGTTTAAAGACACCGTTTTCATAAATTGCTTCACTTGTTTTTACCATGATTTTCTCCTGATTTATGAGAGGATCAAAAATTAGGGTACTTTATAATGAAAATAACAGGTTTTTATAGGAGAGTCAATTGTTTTAATTTCATTGGAATTGATAATGAGTAATCGTATTTGACAGGATTTACAGGATGTATAACGGGGAACCGCAGAGACGCAGAGGGTGGAAAATACCGAGAGGCTGGGAAATTGTGAAGATGAGAGGTTGTGAAGGTCATCTTAAAAGATAAGGAGAAAGAGAGAAACGGGGAGTTTTTGTACAGGTTGGGCTAAGCGAATCGAAATGCAATAATTTTATTAATTGAATCAAAGTTTTTTAGTTCAAGCTAAATGCCTGAACAAATATGGAGGAAGGATATATGGCAAAGGAAAAATTACCGAAACAGTATCTTCAAATAAAAAAGAGGCACTCAAAATATTTCAATGCAGTTGAGGAACTTGGCACGGTTGTTAAACAGGAAGGACCTCTTGACGAAAGGACTGCGCACCTGATTCAGCTTGCAGCGGCAGCAACGGTACACTCTGAAGGCGCTGTCCACAGTCATGTAAGAAGAGCGATTGAAGCGGGGGTAACGCCTGAAGAGATATACCATGCAATCATTCTCCTTACCAGTACCATCGGGTTTCCAACTGTTGTTGCTGCGTTAAGCTGGGCAGACGATGTTATAAAAGGTAAAAAGAAATAGTTGCCCACGAAAAGACGCGAAAATATCCTCCCCCTGTCCCCCTCCAGAGGGGGATAAAGGGTGAGGATCGGGTTTTTTCGAGTGTTTCGCGGGAAATACGTTGTTGAAGAAGGCGACCTAATTAGTGAGATATTCACTGAGATTTCATGACCCTTGTCCTCGTGAAACTTGTCCTCATGAAAATGGGGAACTGGGAAAGGGACCCACCCCGAACCCCTCCCAAGAGGGGACTTTTTAATTTGATTATGAATAGATACGAGGTTATACATTTTGATTTCAGGGGAGAATAATGAACGAAGCACACGTTACTAAAATTGCAGCCGAACTCAATTTAATGCATAAACAGGTCATGGCAACTGCCCTGCTCTTTGATGAAGGGGCTACCATCCCATTTATCGCACGGTACAGAAAAGAAGCTACGGGCAGTCTGGACGAGGTTGCCATTGGCGCCATTCGTGACCGTTTGAGCAAGTTGATTGAATTGGATAAACGGCGTGAGGCGATTTTGAAAGCCCTCGAAGAGCGAGGCCAGCTTACCGATGAATTAAAGGGAAAAATTGCAGAGGCTGAGTCCATTACAGTCCTGGAAGATATTTACCTGCCGTATCGTCCCAAACGCCGTACAAGGGCGACTATTGCAAAGGAGAAGGGACTTGAACCTCTGGCGCTGTGTATTTTTGCCCAGGACGATAGAGATCCGGCATCAGAAGCAGCCGCTTTTGTTAATGCGGAAAAGGGGGTCGATTCTGTGGAAGATGCCCTTGCGGGGGCACGAGACATTATTGCTGAATGGGTAAGCGAAGATCAATCTGCCCGCACGCACATGCGCGAACTGTATCTTCAGCAAGGAGTCTTTAAATCAAAAGTTATTACCGGCAAAGAGGAGGAGGGCATAAAGTACAAAGATTACTATGAGTGGGAAGAACCTGTTGCAAAAGCGCCATCGCACAGGATTCTTGCCATGAGGCGTGGGGAAAAGGAAGGATTCCTGGGTCTGCGCATCAATCCTCCGGAGGATAAGGCCCTGATGCAACTGGAATCGCTTTTTGTAAAGGGTGACGGATTGGCCTCTCAACAGGTCAGGACGGCGGTTCATGACAGTTACAAAAGGCTTTTATCTCTTTCAATAGAAACGGAGATACGACTTGCAACAAAAGAGCGTGCAGAAGAAGAGGCCATAAAGGTCTTTGCAGGGAATCTTCGGCAACTCCTGCTTGCCGCACCCCTTGGACAGAAAAATATCCTTGCCATTGACCCCGGTATCCGTACAGGGTGTAAGGTGGTGTGCATGAACAGTCAGGGGAAGTTGCTGCATACCGATACCATATATCTCCATCAGTCCGAGAAATCCTCAGCCGAGGCATCTTCAAAAATCATCGACCTCTGCGAACGGTTTCAGATAGAAGCCATTGCCGTAGGGAACGGCACCGCGGGAAGGGAAACGGAGTCCTTTATTCGTTCCTTAAAACTTTCCAGAAAGGTTACTGTAGTGATGGTAAATGAAAGCGGGGCATCGGTATATTCCGCCTCAGAAGCCGCGCGCGAGGAATTTCCTGATCATGATGTGACGGTACGCGGTTCGGTGTCCATTGGCAGGCGTCTTATGGACCCGCTGGCAGAGTTGGTAAAGATAGACCCAAAATCTATCGGTGTGGGACAATATCAGCACGACGTTGACCATGACTCGTTAAAGAAGAGTCTTGATGATGTGGTCATCAGTTGTGTGAACAAAGTAGGTGTTGACGTAAATACGGCAAGCAAGCAGCTTCTTATGTATGTTTCAGGTCTTGGGCCGCAGCTTGCAAAGAACATCGTGGAATACCGGAATGAGCATGGTCCTTTTGCATCCAGAGAAGAATTCCGAAAGGTATCCAGGCTGGGGCCTGGCGCGTTTGAGCAAGCTGCGGGTTTTTTACGCATACGGGATGGGGAAAATCCTCTTGACGGGAGCGCCGTGCATCCGGAAAGTTATCCGATCGTAGATGCTATGGCGCGAGACCTCAAATGCTCGGTTACCGATTTGATGCGCGACGAAAAAATCAGGGAGAAAATCGATCTCAAAAAGTATGTGACGGAAAAGGTGGGTATCCCGACATTGACTGACATTATGGGTGAATTATCCAAGCCCGGCCGCGACCCCAGGGAAAAGTTCGAAAATGTTGAGTTTGCGGAGGGAATTGAAAAATTAGAGGACGTGCATCCCGGCATGACACTTACCGGTATTGTCACCAATGTTACCGCATTTGGTGCTTTTGTGGATATAGGGGTACATCAGGACGGATTGGTGCATATCAGCGAGCTTGCAGACCGGTTTGTGAAAACCCCCAATGCCGTGGTTAAAGTTCATCAGAAAGTAACGGCTACGGTGTTGGATGTGGACTTAAAGAGAAGAAGAATTTCGCTATCCTTGAGAAGTAACAACAGTTAGGCTGCCTTCGGCAGCGACTTTTTATATACAAGGCAAATGCCGGTAAATAACAACCCCCCGCGCCCCCTTTATTAAGGGGGATTTCCTCAAGTCCCCCTTAGCAAAGGGGGATATAGGGGGTTGTCTGACATGCAATGACAAACTTTGAAATTCCTATACATTAGATTAGGCATTTGTCGGCTTTTTCAGTGTAGAGCGAAGAGACTCTTCGCTCTACTACTGCAACACCGAATTCTCCGAACATTAAATAGTACTATGGGTAAATTTTTATTCATTCCTGCTGATAACACGTGTTCGCGGTTGCTGCGGATTTTTATCCTGTCCATTTTCGTGAAAGGATGTATAATAATGGACATGAAGGCAAACGAAAATAATGTTCCTGCAAAGTCTTTGCATCAGGAGACCAAGACCCAACACAAGGGGAAGCCTAACCATTTAATCAACGAGAAAAGTCCATACCTCCTGCAGCACGCCTATAACCCGGTTGACTGGTATCCTTGGGGGGAAGAGGCGTTTCAGAAGGCAGCCAGGGAAGACAAACCAATCTTCCTTTCCATCGGTTATTCAACGTGTCACTGGTGTCATGTTATGGAATACGAATCATTCGAGGATGAAGAGGTGGCGAAGATTCTGAATGAAAATTTTGTGTCGATTAAAGTCGATAGGGAAGAACGGCCTGACATTGATAATATTTACATGACCGTCTGCCAGGCCATGACCGGCAGCGGCGGCTGGCCCTTAAACCTCTTCCTGACGCCGGAAAGGAAACCATTTTATGCCGGCACCTATTTCCCAAAAACAGAACGGTACGGGAATCCCGGGTTCATTGCCATCCTGAAACAGATATCCAATCTGTGGAAGATGAATAAGGAGAGTGTGCTCACGTCAAGCGAACAGGTGGTAAAGGTATTGCAAACAGTATCTGAAACATCAACTACTGAAACGTTTACTCAGGAAACGTTGAAGCATGCCTATGAACAGTTGATAGGTAATTACGACCACATTTACGGCGGTTTCGGCTCGTCGCCAAAGTTTCCAACTCCCCATAATTATACCTTTCTCCTTCGATGGTGGAAGCGCAGTAACGATCCCACGGCCATGGAAATAGTTGAAAAAACCCTTGACCGTATGGGGCGCGGCGGTATTTACGATCAATTGGGAGGCGGATTTCATAGATATTCTACGGACGAATACTGGCTCGTTCCGCATTTTGAAAAAATGCTCTATGACCAGGCCTTGCTTGCCATAGCATACACGGAGGCGTATCAGGCAACCGGGAAGGCGTTTTTTGCTGATATTGTAAAAGATATCTTTGCTTATATACTGAGGGACATGACCTCTCCGGAGGGTGGTTTTTATTCCGCTGAGGACGCTGACAGTGAAGGTGTGGAAGGCAAGTTCTACGTCTGGACGCCTGATGAAATCATAAAAATATTGGGTGAAAAGGACGGGAAGATATTCTGCGATTTCTATGACGTCTCTAAAGAGGGCAATTTTGAGGAAAAAAACATCCTGCACGTGGATAAAGAAATAAATGCCTTTGCCAGACTGGAGGGTATAAAACTCGAAGACCTCCGGGAAATGATCAGCAAGGCCAGGGCAAAACTCTTTACTGTCCGT
>VGXX01000151.1 GCA_016873155.1 Planctomycetota bacterium
TCCTTACGACCACACATCTACCACAACGGAATACAATATTGACGAAAGGCCGCTGCTGGAAGCACAGATTGTGGACAAGGCCGACTCCATTGCCTACGATAACCATGACCTGGATGACAGCTTAAAAGCAGGCATAATTACAGACGAGGACTTACAATCGGTTGATTTGTGGCGGGAAACGCAAAAAAAAGTGAAACAAAAATATGTGATTAATAATCACGACATATTAATCGCTCAGACGGTCAGAACCCTGATCAATACGGAAGTCACCGACCTGTTAGAAAACACCCTGTCCAGACTCAGGTGCGAAGGGATAAAAACCGTTAAAGACGTCAGAAAGCATCCCGGCCTGATCGTGTCCTTTTCTCCAGCATTATCTGAACAAAAAAGGAAACTGCAGGAATTCCTCTTTAAAAACGTGTATCAGCACTACCGTGTAGCTCGCATGTCAGACAAGGCAAAGCGGTTCCTTGAAGAACTTTTCATAGCCTTTATAAAAAATCCTAAACAACTCCCCGCTGAGTATCAAAGGTGGGTAGAAGAAGCGGGTCTGTACCAGGGAGTTTGTGACTATATTGCAGGAATGACAGACCGCTTTGCACAGGACGAATACAAAAAACTATTCTATCCGTATGAAAGAGTTTGACCTGAGACATAACTTCATCATGCTGTTAGCGGCTAACGCTCAAACTCAGCGGCGGGCTACTGCCCGTCCGCTGGAGTGCCTTGTTAGTCTCCTTATCTTAAAACTATAGGAGACTCAAGCAGTTGCCGAAGCAAACGAATAACAAATCTCTCGTCCCGCGAGGCAATTCCACCGGCCAAACAGCTAAGCACAACAAGCTGTAAATCGATATAGTCGTGTTCAGGTGCTTTTGGCAAGCACGATGATTTACATGTTCCATATTTCTGTGCATAGAGGATACCCGCCATTAGGTCTGTCTGTAATGATCTGAATACTGCCCATTGTTCGTCAATTATCGAGGGGTCTGGATATTCAACGGGTTTATTAAGCTTCGCATACACTGCCCTTACGAAATTGCGATCTCTGGCCAGTGCACGCGGTTCGGTGAAGAAATCGTCAGGAAGCCCACTATTTATATCTTTAAGCTTAGGAAACCAGAGATCAATACTCTGACATTGCTTTATGAATAGTGTTGTGTCTTCAACAATTTCATTCTTCCATTTGGCAATATCAGATTTCATTTCGTTAGTGAACGCATAAGTGCCACTTCGTAAGGCACGATTAAAATCATACTCCACGTTAAAGATTCTATCCCTAAGTGGGGTACATGGTCTTTGAAGGCCCAATTCATACTGAATTAGTTTTGCCAGTCTTGGCATCAATGCTACTGGATTACTTTGGTCAGGCAAGTGCTTAAAGCAAGCAAATAATGCTGTTTCTTTTGTTGTTACAAGTTCATATAACAATTCTTCTGGAAAGATTATGAAATGCTCATTACATAGAGAGGAGATTTCTTTCTCTTTGGCGGCTTGCAGGTAACTTTTGTCCAAAATGATTTCCATGCTGGTTAAATCGTTTGCTTGTAAAACCGAACGGCTTCGGAACTGACTTGCGCTGTCAAGCGAACAGCCAGTGATTCGTTAGGCCTCTTTTAAATCACCTTTTTTCGCTTCAGCCTTTATCTTCTCCCATTCTTCTTTAAGCAGTACTTGACTTGTCAAGATAAGATCGTTAACGGCTTCTTTTAGTTCTGCATGTTTGCTCTCATGAGTCAAATCAGGTATTCTTGCAATAAGTTCTTCAATTTTTTTGTCTGGGTTAGGTTCGTTATTTTCAATCTTTGGATTCAATTGTAGGCGGATCTGGTAACGTAGCTTATCGAGTTCACTTATTAATTCGTATTCCTCTGGTTTTCCTTGGATATTTGACATAGTCCATGTATGGGTTAAACCACAAAAACTTGATATGTTGTGGCGCAGCTTGTCGAGCCACTTCACTCTTTCACTTGTAACAGTGTTAATAAATGAGGTTCTTTTATTGACTTTGTAATGGTTTATAATATTCCAAATACTTACAACTGCTGTTGCAATTATGCCAAACGCGTAAAAATAATCTTTTAGTTCCACATGCATACCTCTTTCATCTGAGTACAATTTTGAGGCCTAACTTATAATTATACAGAAACAATGATACAATATTTACAAAATGCAGAACAAATTCTGTCTATCACAATGTTTCTTGATTTTTACAGAACTTACATAGTCTTTGCAAATCTCTATTGACTTCAGGTAGATTGCAAATCAGCACCGCCAGCAGATTTGCTACGGATATATCTTCGTCGAGTTCAGCTATCCAGCAGTATTTTTCACTTTCAGGCGGATGTTACGTAAAATTTGCGACGGAGATAGGACGTTTCGTAGCAAAACTCTGACGATGAAGTTTTATACGCTCAATTTCGTGTAATGTCTCTGCTGTGATATAACTCTCGCCGCACAGGGAGCAACTGACCACTGGAACATTTTCAATGACCAATAACTTCTTATGCTTGCCGTAACTCCGGGTAACGCGCCTGGTGTGTACGCCTTCTTTACCACAAATATCACATATCATAGTTTATATACTACAATATTCCTTGACCTTTACAGGATTTCTTATTAAGTTATTCTAATTGCTTACTTGGTTAAATCAAGGGAATTTTAATGCATAAAATGAAGTGTGACGTGTGACGAATGGCGAGAGGAACGTCACCTGTCACCTGCCACTCGCCACCTGTCACTCGTTACTTGCCACTTATGATATTCTGTGTAATTCCGTATATCTGTGGTATACTTTAACTAATTATGAAAGTGTCTGTTATTTTAGTCGGGGCGGGTCTTGGACTGCGCATGGGCGGGGCGGTCAAAAAGCCCTTCCTGCAAATCCACGGCAAACCCATTTTTCTTCATACGATCGAACGATTCGCCCAGAACGACAAGATCGGTGAAATTATCCTCGTTGTTGGTGAAAGTGAGATAAAATCCTTGCGTGATACGTGGCAGTCTACCCTTGATACCTATGGGATTAAAAAGGTTGTCCCCGGCGGCAAAAGACGCCAGGATAGCGTATATAATGGGCTATGCCGGGTCAGCAGTGACGCCGAAATTATCCTTATACACGATATCGTCAGACCTCTGGTAAGGAAAGAGCATATCGACGCGGTCATCGAGAAGGTAAAAGAAAACGGAGCCGCTATCCTTGCTGCGCCTATGAAGGCCACAGTCAAGGAAGTGGGAGACAATTTACGCATCCAGCGAACGATCCCGAGGAACACCCTCTGGATGGCACAGACGCCACAGGGGTTCGAAAGCAAATTAATTTTAAAAGTTTTTAGTCAATTCAAGAACTCTGATGTAGAATTCACGGATGATGCGCAGATGGTGGAAAAGGCAGGCTATCCCGTTTATATCGTACCCGGCACAGATGAAAATATAAAAATTACCACACCGGAGGACATGCGCCTAGCGGAAGCCTTGCTTGGATAATAACAGTTCATTAAATATTTATATTTGACAGGATAACAGGATTAGAAATTATCTTGTCTATCTTGTTATCCCGTCTAAAATTGAACTTTTAGTTTAATAATAAATAGTTACCAATGAAAAAGATAATCATATCGATCACTATTATTTCCTGCTTATATGCCTCTGCCTGCACCCCCTCAACATACCGCATCTACGAGGCACATAAACACACCGAAAATCCCGAACCTCTTGCTACGGAAATATTACATCTTGAATTTGATACCACAAGACGGGTGTTGCAAATTTTAGAAAATGCCTCGAATTGTCTCGATAACGACAAACCCGTCTCGAAAGAGACATTTAACGAAATTATTGATATCATCAATGGTTTTATTCATAAATGCCATCAAGAGAAGGAAGACAGGTTGCTATTCCCGTTCCTGAAAAATGTGCGAGGCGGCGAAAAGAAGGATTTTTTAGGGCAGTTACTGATGGAACACGTCTCCGCGCGTGATGAGATAAGGAATCTGACCAGTGCGGTAAACTACATATATCAGGGTAAAAAGGCAAAAAAGAAGATCATAAAAATCGCCCGTAGATATATCAACTTTATGGATAAACATATCCGTATGGAGGAAAAGGTGCTTTTCCCGTGGATGAATAAGGTATTGACCCGCGACGAACAAATGATACTCATCACGAAATTTGAGGCCATGGAAAAAGAAGATATTGACGCCGGTGTGCATGAAAAATACACGGTTATGATCGAAAGGCTTGAGGATCAATTAGGGGTTTGCGCTGAATAAATTCTCAATCAAAATCCCTTTCCCCGATTTTAAGGACGAAAGGATGAGCGGAGAAAATCGACACCAGCACTATGACAGTCAGCGCACTCAGAAAGCCCCCTTCCAAATATGGCATCTTTATTGGTACCATCAAATGACTCGTAAAATAACCAGCCTTGCCCGCTATTCCCACTGTTCTTCCGCACCTTTATCATAACGGCATACCCAATGACCTCTTCCTTGCCGTCGAAGTACAATTCCTTTACCATCGCTGCGCCTTTGCTGAAAATTGTCTTGCCGTCGTTTAAATCACCAACCAGGACTGAATTATAATACGTGCGGACATTGCCTCCATGGGGTCCCGTTGACTCGTGCACCCCCGACTCTGCAGAATACGTTCCACGATAATTGCCGGCTTTGAGCCATCTCAATAATTGTTTTTTCTTTGTAGGAGGGATATCCCGATCCTTACGGGCTTTAACTTCCGGTGAACCTTGAACCGGAACGCTCAGAAGGTCTGCTATCCAGGAACAACCGATAACGAATGCAATCAAGCAGACACATGCCACGATTTTTCTTTTCATGGGTCATCTCCCTATCTGTGTAATCATACCACCCCAACCCCAAGTGCGATCGAGATCAATAACAACAACACTCCAACAATAAGTTGAATAGTACGCATGGTGATTTTTTTCACAAGACGCGAACCGATAAACGAACCAAGGAATGCGACCAGGATTGCGGCAGTAATCAATCCAAGTCCAACCTGATTTTTAAGTATTTCAAAGTTTTTCGAAAAAAATGTAACTCCATAAACAGCAAGTCGGGCTATATCCACTACTACCACAGAGACAACTGATGTTCCGATAAAGGATTCTTTTTTCAGTCCTGCCCTGATCAAAAAAGCGGAACGCAGTGCGCCCTGTTGGCCTGACAGTCCACCAAAGAATCCGGAAAGCGCCCCGCCGAGCGGAATATACCTCGGATTAAACGCAAGTTTATCAAAACGCGGGCTGAGTTCTAAGATTGCAAAAATTGCCAATAGAACGGCAATCACAAGTTTTACGATGGTAATGGTAAAGGTTTTTCCCGCAAGATGGTATTCTGTAATGGGTTGAATATTCGCAAAGTAGTTTAATAGCAATGCCCCAGCGATGGCCATAATTGAGGCAGGGATGGCAAACTTCAGAACTATTTTAAAATCCGCCATCTTACCAACGAGCGCCAGCTTAAAGATATTGTTTGCCAGATGGACGATGGCGGTTGTTGCAATGGCAATTTCTATGGGGAAAAAGATCGCAAAGGCAGGCATAAGAAGCGTTCCCAGTCCAAACCCTGAAAAGAGTGTTAAGGCGGAAACGACAAGCGCAACGATGCAGATAACCAGATAAACCATTTTATATCCTTCCCATTTCCAGAACGGTAAGACTTGAAGGAGGATTTACGATTTACAATTTTCTTTTAAATTTCAAATCTAAAGTCGTAAATCTTAAATCCAAAATTACCCTATGTAGCCCCACCCGAATATAATTAACACAAAAAAGACACCCAGCATTACTTTAGGCGCCAACTGCAAATAATAGGTCTCAGGATTAGCCAACCTTGCCTCACGAACGGAAAAATACATTCCGGTAATGACAAGTATCATCCCTAAAATAGAAATAATGGTCATCGATATCAAAGATGCGGGTTGTCGAATTGTTTTTAACTCATTGCTAAAGCTGTTTTAATACCAAGCGGGTCTTTACACGCATACGGAAGAAAACCTACCCATGAAACGAACTACTTCTCATGCTCTTTCACAATCTCGTCGTACAATTCCTTCAGTTTTCCCTTCACTTCGTGAAGCAGTTTTTCCCCTGCGCGGGTAATTCTGTAGTATTTCCGCTGCTTGTGCTGCACAGTCCTGCACTCACAGGTCAAAAGGTCCGACTCCTGCATCTTCGCCAATGTAGGGTAAAGAGTGCCGGGACTGAGTTTGTATCCATGCCGCTTTAGTTCCTTAATCAAACCAATACCAAAGACCTCCTCTTGTGCAGCATGGTATAAGATGTGCATTTTTATGAATGCAAGGTGTATGTCGCGCAGCATTGTTTTATCAATATCCATAGTAGTTATCGATATACGATATCATATGCCGATATATTTATCAAGCAAATACTCAACTGGAAAAATCGAAAAAGCTTGCATTTTTCTTCACTTTTATAATATTATTTTATAAATCTGTATTCCGCATAGCATGCGGATCAATCTAATTAATATTCGGCAGCAGAACGGTGTGCTTGTGGCATTCACGGCAGTGGATTGTCGCTCGTCAATAGGAGGCTTGATACAAAAGACACATGTGGGGATTTGAACTCGCCATCATGGCCGCCATGATCGCCATCAACAGCGTTTTTGCAGCGTACGAAATTGCCTTGGCGTCCGTGAGCCTCGCCCGACTACGGAGGCTCGCGGATGATCATCGGAGCGGGGCAAAAGTCGCCCTGTACATGAAACAGAACATGGAGGCGAGCCTGGCCGTCGTCCAACTGGGGATCACACTGGTCGGCGCCATCGCGGCGGCTGTCGGTGGATCCGGCGCTGAGGAGAATGTGGCCCCAGCCCTTATTAGTCGCTTGGGTGTTTCGGAAGGTACGGCTGAGGTTCTGGCAATTGCGCTCGTGGTAGTCCCTCTCATCGTCGTGACAATCGTGGTCGGAGAGTTGATACCGAAGGTGTTTGCGCTGCGCAATGCGGAAAGGGTGTGCCTTACCCTCTCGCCTTTCATGCGTTGGTTCTCCTTCAGCGTCTGGCCTGCCGTGTGGCTGTTTGAAACAGTCGTCATGGCTGTCATGTCATGGGGTGAGCGCCGCCTTGGCTCTGGCGATGCGGGTAAATCTAAGACGGTGGAGCTTCAAGAACTCCGCGCCATAGCCGCCATGGCCCGCGCTTCGCGGGTCATTGGACACCGGGAGGAGCGTATCATTCTGGGGGCAATGGAGTTGCAGTCACGCTCAATCCGCACTATCATGCTCCCGGCCGAACATGTGACCACACTCGATGCAAACGCCACACTGGCGGACAACCTGATCATTGCCCACCTTGATATGCATACACGCTTTCCCGTCGTTGCACGGAAGGATGACCCACAGACTATCATCGGCTATGCAAACTTCAAGGACATCATTGCCACGATGCGCCTGGCCCCACATGAACCCACGTTCCGTTCCATCATTCGCCCGATACTGTCCCTCAAGGATGACGAACGGATAGCCGTTTGCCTTGAGCAGATGATGCGCGATCACACACACATCGCCTTGGTGCGTAACACCGACGGCAGAGTGGTGGGAATAGTCACGCTCGAAGACATCCTGGAGGAATTGGTGGGTGAGATCGAGGACGAGTACGATCGCCTTCCTGCCCACATTGTCGAATCCGGTTCCGCCTGGGTTGCAGGTGGCGGGGTTTCCGTTGACCGATTGAAGGCCATAACCGGCATCGACCTAAGTGTCGATTTCCCGGCGGCCGGCGCCCGTACGCTCAGTGATTGGGTCAGCGGTCATCTGGGCAGGGAAGTGCGCGGGGGCGATGTTGTCGAAAGGGGCGCTGTACGAGTCGTGGTTCGCAAGGTCCGCCGGAAGAAAGTTCAAGAAGCT
>VGXX01000152.1 GCA_016873155.1 Planctomycetota bacterium
GTTGAAGAAAGGTATGAAATGCCTGGTATTGGACTTGAGATTTAATCCCGGCGGGTTATTGAATGTGGCTGTTGATATGGCTGATAAGTTTCTCGATCATGGAGTAATTGTATCTACCAAAGGACGAGACAAGACGCAGAATTATGTTTACCAGGCCCATAAGAAGGGTACGTATCCCAATTTCCCGTTGGTTGTGCTTGTAAATAACGGAAGTGCGAGCGCATCGGAAATTGTTGCTGGTGCGATCAAGGATCATAAACGTGGTTTATTATTAGGCATTAAAACTTTCGGCAAGGGTTCTGTGCAGAGTCTGATTCCTGTTGGAGACGGGAAAGCCGCCTTGAAATTGACAACGGCACGGTATTATACGCCGTCAGGAGTTTGTATCCATGAAAAAGGGATTGAACCGCACGTAAAAGTCCCGCTCAATTTTGCCGAGATAAAGGCATTGCACGAACACCTGGCCATGATAAATATCGATACGAAGATTAATGAATCAAAGGTTAATGAAGTCAAGGGGACAGAGACGGTACTGAAAGGAACCGTCGGGGCAAAAGAAAAACCACAATATATTGATATGCAATTGGAAAGAGCGATTGATATCATGAAAGGTATAGAGGTCTATGCGAAGCGTTCAGGCGCTCCCTAAAGAATGGAATATCGTTTACAATTAAATTGGTATAATTAAGGCAGGAGATATTCCTGCCTTTTTTTATGACATGTTAATTCTGGGTATTGAGACATCATGTGACGAGACTTCTGCGGCTGTTGTAAAAGACGGGCGGGAAATAGTATCGAGTATTATCCTCTCCCAGGACGCATTACATCGCCAGTTTGGAGGCGTGGTTCCTGAAATTGCCTGTCGGGCTCATTTGGAGTCTATCATTGGTATCGTTAACAACGCCCTGAGTGATGCAAAGGTACAGCTTGCTGAAATCGATGCAATTGCCGTTGTCAATACGCCGGGTCTCATTGGCGCATTGCTTATTGGTGTGACAGCCGCGAAAACTCTGTGTATGGCGCTGGACGTACCCTTGTTGGCAATCAATCATCTCCATGCCCATATCTATGCGAATAATCTGGAGCATGAGAATATACCTTACCCCACGATCAGTCTTGTCGTGTCGGGGGGGCATACTACCCTTTTTTTATCTGAAAGTGAGACGAAACATACGCCGTTGGGCTGGACGATTGATGACGCAGCAGGTGAGGCATTTGATAAAGTTTCAAAGATACTGGGTCTGGGTTATCCAGGGGGACCGATTATTGATAAACTCGCAAGGTGCGGAAATCGAAGTGCAGTGACATTCCCAAGGGCGTATCTCGAAAAGGATTCACTTGATTTTAGCTTTAGCGGGCTGAAGACTGCAGTGTTATACTATTATCGGGGACAGGATGTGAGGGCTTCCGGATCAAAGACACCGTCCGATCAAGAAATCGCTGACATCGCTGCAAGTTTTCAGGAGTCGGTGGTTGATGTGCTGATAGATAAAACAGTCCTCGCGTCAAGGATGTATAATGTTCGCGGGATTGCATTGGGTGGAGGTGTTGCGGCGAACTCAAGGTTGCGCCAGAGGTTGCAAGAGGTATCAAAGGAGATTGGAATTCCTGTGTATTGCCCATCTCCCAGATTATGTACGGATAACGCCGCTATGGTAGCAGGACTGGCTTACAAGAAGTATTTAGAGGGTGATATTTCGCTGCTTGATGTTGAAGCTATTCCATAAACACAGCATAGCCGCAATTAAACAACCACCCCAGTTTCCCCTCCTTCGCAAGGAGGGGACTGAGGGGTGGTTAAGAAGTTTCGTAGGGTGATGCTATAAAATTTCGGTACATTTGAGATTAATATGGACATTGATATAATAAAAAAATTATTAGAAGATTATAAGGCGGGGGAGGTGTCAATAAATAACGTCCTTGGGAAGATCAAGGAACTGCCTTACAAAGACATCGGTTTTGCCAAGGTAGACAGCCATCGCAAGATTCGCTGTGGTTTTCCAGAGGTTATTTTCTGCATGGGGAAGACCACTGAACAGGTGGTAAAGATTGTGGAGCATATTGTTGCCGGCGGGAACGACATGCTTGCGACCCGTGCGAATAGGGAAATTTACGAGGCCGTTTCCAAAGAATTTCCGGAGGCAGTTTACCATGAACAGGCAAGGACGATTACGATACGAAAAACAAAGAGAAAACCCCACAAAGGGCTTATTCTGATTATTACGGCAGGGACTTCTGATATCCCTGTAGCTGAGGAAGCAAGGGTAACAGCGGAGATTATGGGGAATAATGTAAAGGTGTTGTACGATGTAGGCGTTGCAGGAATCCATCGGTTGATGAAGAGTCATGGTGAACTGCTAAAGGCAAACGTAATTATTGTGGTAGCCGGAATGGAAGGGGCGCTGGCAAGCGTGGTTGGAGGGTTGGTGGACTGTCCTGTCATAGGCGTCCCGACCAGTATTGGTTATGGCGCTAGTTTTTTTGGAGTGGCGCCGCTCCTGTCCATGTTGAACAGTTGCGCCTCTGGTGTTTCTGTGGTAAATATCGATAATGGTTTTGGTGCAGCTTATGTTGCTTCTCTGATCAATCGAACAAAGAGGTAAAGTGATCTACCGGACATTAGCCACTGAGCATACAGAGGGCACAGAGGATTGGAAAAATAGAAGGCTGGGAAATTGTGAAGATGAGAAGTTTTTGTAGGGTGGATTAAGCGAATGCGAATCCACCATTTGTGGGGTGATTGGTGGATTCGGCGCAAAAAATCTGCGCCTTAATCCACCCTACTCAGTACGTTTCTTTGCGCTAAATATTTGTGATATTTTTATGTACGAGATAAAAGACATACCGAAGATTCCTTCTCGAAAGCCCGATACCCACAAGGGTGACTACGGGCGCGTATTTGTGCTGGCAGGTTCCAGCGGCATGACTGGCGCTGCGTGCATGTGCAGTACGGCAGCCTTACGTGCCGGCGCCGGAATTGTCACCCTGGGCATTCCGGAGAGTTTGCATGGAATCGTTGCATCAAAATTAACCTGCGTTATGACACATCCATTGCCTGAAACGCATGTAAAAACCCTGTCGGAGTTGGGACGACAGGACATCCTTGATTTTTCACAGCGGTTCGATGTGGTTGCCATCGGGCCTGGCTTATCTCAGTATCTGGAAACGAAGAGATTGGTGCTGTGGCTATTGCAGTCTTTGGATTGCCCCATCGTGTTGGATGCCGATGGTATTAATGCCCTGGCTGATGATCCAAAGATATTGGATCAGATAAAAAAACAGATTGTGTTAACTCCGCATCCAGGAGAAATGGCGCATCTTCTGGGAGTGTCGACAAAGGAAGTTCAGTCAAAACGTCTGGAAATTTCTAAAATGTTTATCAAAGGCAGGAAAAACGTAACCCTGGTGTTGAAAGGTCACAAGACCATTGTTATGGATGAAGAGAAGTTTTATATTAACGAGACAGGCAATCCCGGAATGGCTACCGCCGGCGCTGGAGACGTGCTGACGGGCATGATTGCTGCCTTTTTGGGACAACAATACACCCCGTTTGATGCGGCACAATTGGGCGCTTATTTGCATGGTCTGGCCGGCGATATTGCGGCGCGGGAGAAAGGCGAAATTTCATTGATTGCTACAGATGTTCTGGATAATTTACACAAGGCATTTCTCGCATACAGGGGAAATACAGGTATATGAAAAAATTGTTATTTGCAGGTTTTTTCTGGTATATTTATAGTTCCTTATGTACGGCGCATAGCGTCTCTTATATTCCTGATGGCGCTGTTGGAGAACGGTTACGTGAAGGCATTGAATATGCGCAACATCGTGTCGATATTTGTATCCACGATTTTGCTGCCCTTGAGATTGGTGAGTATCTGGATGGTGCAAGAGAGAGAGGTGTTCAGGTGCGTGTGACGATGTTAGAGCGGGATAGCAACGGTGCAAAAGGTTCCCTTGCAGAGATGCTAATTGATAAAGGATTTGATGTCAGAGTATTGAAGACACAATTGTGTGGCAGTCCGGTACAAGATTTTATTATACTGGATAACAGGGTACTGGTGACCGGTGTGTACAACTGGACAGCGTATCGGGATAGGAATATTTGTGGTGATGTTGTATTTCACCATGATTCAGGGAGAATCCTTAGTTATAAAGACATATTTTGGAGGCTGTATACGGATGCCGAACCCATTCCTTCGAAAATCAGTAAAAAAGAATTGGTTGCATCAGAGATACCATCTGCGGCGCAGGCCGCTTCGGCGGAAACAACTGCAAAACAGCCACTACAAGCCAATAATGCCCGTGATAACGGGCAACCAACAGCGAAAGAGATTACAAAATCAGAAATAGAAGAAATACCAAGGGAATTCATTGATATTTCTTTTGATGAAATGGACAAAAAATTTGGAGAGGAGAGTTCGCTGTCTCGTGCTGAGAAGAAAGATTTGTGGAAAAAATATAAAGACAAATATGTTCGATGGCAGGGAATCATAGTATACAAGGGGATGGGACGTGTGGACTGGAATCGCCTGGGGGTGAGCCGCCGGATGGACAAGAATGCGGAAGTAGAAATCGTATTTGACTGGAGGATGTTTGAAAAGGTCATGAGTGTTAGGGTGGGGAGTACGATTACCTACACGGGGAAACTGATTTCCCGCCCTGGTATTAATTCCCCGTATCGTCTAGATGATGGTGATATAGAGTAATGGTAAGAATTATCATTAATATTTTTTTTGGAGGATAAGGCGTGAAAAAGATTACAGCAATTGTGAGGGAAGATAGGTTCTCTATGGTGAAGGATGCCCTGTCGGATGTTGGGTATCCGGGGATGACGGTGACCGGGGTAAAGGGGCACGGTAATCAAAAGGGCATTACCGAACAGTGGCGCGGCAGGACCTATAAGACAGACCTCATAAGCAAAATGCAGATGGAAATGGTGGTTGCGGATAAGGACGTCGAGAAAATCGTCCAGTGTATTGTCAAGGAGGCAAAGACTGGCAATATTGGGGATGGGAAGATATTTATTAATCCTATCATGGATGTTATCCGTATCCGTACCGGTGAAAGGGGAGAAAAGGCGGTTTAGGTAAAATTGTTTTCATCAGAATAGGGAGATAAAATTTCATTCGTGTATAATCTAGGAAATATTTAGCAAGGAGTATAAACTGTGGAAGACATGAACTGGAGAGAACATATACATTCTGATCCTGAAATTTTACTTGGAAAACCAGTGGTTAAGGGGACACGCTTATCCGTTGAGTTTATTCTGGGCCTTTTTGCATCGGGTTGGACAGAACAACAGGTATTAGAAAATTATCCAACCCTTACACGCAAGAGTTTACAGGCTGTTTTTGCCTTCGCCGCTGATTGCATGAAAGAGGAATCTTTATATGCAATTTCTGGCCAATGAAAATTTTCCACTTTTGAGTATAAGAATTCTTCGCAATAATGGACATGATATTGTTAGCGTGCTAGAAGAAACTCCTGGTATTAATGATCGAGATGTTTTGTTCCGTGCACAGAAAGAAGCAAGGATTGTTTTGACACTTGATAGAGACTATGGTGAATTGATATATCGTTACAAATTTTCTGTTCCAGGCATTATTTATTTTCGTTTTCATCCGATCACGCCGGAAGAACCTGCTGAACAATTGCAAAAATTATTTAATATGAGGAAGGTAGAACTTTTTGGCAAGTTTACAGTTATTGAAAGAGGTAATATACGTCAACGATCGCTGCATAAATAAGGAAACAGCCAAAACTTCCTCTAATATGGCCGATATTATTCATATTCTGTATTTGTATAATAGTGTCTTCTTATGAGAAGAACAAGCGAAAGTAAAGAGAATAACGTAAATGAATTATAGTTCTTGGTGTGCTAGCCTAAGTAAAGAAGAAAAGTGAAAGCAAATGAAAAGGCCGTGGTTTGCAATTGTCTGGTTTGCCGTTTGGGGACTTTTCCAGGCTTACGTAGTATTTTCAGTTATAGCTGGTAGTTGGAAACGCCCTGATGCCTTTCCTGAAGTAGCATATAATGCCCTGATATGGCCGGACATGTTTTTCATACCGCTTTACCTGTCCGCATCGGTGCTTTTGATCCTTCATCACCGACTCGGTTATGTCTTTGGCCTCATTGCAGGCGGTGCAGTAATCTATGTCATGATATATTTGTTTGCACTATCGGGACTTAAGGGTTTGGAAAATCTGATATTTGACGGGATGTTTCTGTTTATTACTGTGATTGCGGTATTGCAGATCGCAAAAAGGTGAATCAAAAAATCCCTGCCTGGGAGGGGAATGAAGGGGTGGGTAAAGAATTCGATTAAATAAGAAAAAGATGCCGAAGAACTAATTTGGTTCTGGTTTGTCCAGACTATGACTGTGGACATGGAAACTCAGGAATTGAATATTGTTACAGGTGCGCTTGGCTACACGGGTAAGTATATAACCAAAAGACTTCTTTCAATAGGGAAGAAGGTCAAAACGCTCACCGGACACCCCAACCGTCCGAATCCGTTCGGTAATCAGATAAGTGTCGCCCCATTTCATTTCGGTAATCCAGCGGAATTAAGAAGGGCTTTGCAGGGAGCCACCACCCTTTACAACACATACTGGGTGCGCTTCCCGTATGGACAGGTTACCTATGATACTGCCGTTGTAAACACGAAGATACTCATCAATGCAGCGAAAGAAGCAGGAATCCGCAGGATTGTACACATCAGCATCACAAACGCCGCAGAAGAATCCCCCTTTCCCTATTTCAGAGGAAAAGGAATCCTTGAAAAAGCTATCATCCAGTCCGGTATTTCCTATGCCCTCATTCGACCGACCGTAATCTTTGGGCACGAGGACATCCTCATCAACAATATCGCTTGGTTTCTACGGAATTTGCCGGTATTTGCCATTCCGGGAGATGGTGACTATCGATTGCAGCCTGTCTTTGTGGAAGACGTAGCCGGGATAGCGGTAAACGCCGGACAGTCCAATGATAATGTGACAGTAGATGCCGTTGGCCCGGAGATTTTCAGGTATGAAGAACTGATTCGGCTCATTGCCGACAGGGTTCAGAGTAAAGCGAGGATCATTCATCTGAGACCGGGATTGGCGTTTTTTCTCTCAAAATGTATAGGGTATATGGTCAACGACGTGGTGTTGACTCGAGATGAAGTCGCGGGGTTGATAGAGAATCTGCTTGTATCTGAAAATCCTCCGACAGGAAAGACGAGGCTGAGCGATTGGTTGAATCAGCATGCAGACACCATAGGCACAAAATACGCTTCTGAGTTGAACAGGCACTATCGTTAACAATTGCATGACAGAAAAATACCCGTTAAGGCTTGCATTTACATTGCAAAATTACCTTGCAAATTTGCAATAGCAATGATAACAAATTTTTATGGATTATATCAGGCGAGACATCCTGGATAGTATACTATCCAGGATAAAACAAGATCGCGTAATTGTTATAACAGGCGCTCGTCAGACGGGGAAAACCACGCGCCAGGGTAATTATGGTTATTTATTTAATACGAGTCCCCCATTCGCTCGATACAATAACAGATTTTCTTGTAAAGTATCGCGGTTTCCTTGATTGTCAATTAACATCCCAATACCGATAATGTCTTCGGTTTTTGAAGGAGATGAAAAACCCTGACTGTTGTCATTTGCATAATAGCCGTCATTCCCGCAAAAATCGGCCAAAATGCCCATACCCTTTTCAAGACCAATGCCTTGCGAAGAGGTTGCACTGCGATAAGCATCGTCTCCACTATAATCCACCAGAAACCCGATACCGGTGTCGTGTCCGCATCCCT
>VGXX01000153.1 GCA_016873155.1 Planctomycetota bacterium
ACAACGGTATGCAAACTACTCGTACAAAACCGGCATGTGAAGAAATCGGTATCAGTAACCACACGTCCGCCCCGGCATAACGAAAAGAACGGCGAGTCCTACTATTTTGTATCAACCGCTGAATTTGAGGAAATGATCCTGCGCAACGAACTGGCGGAATATGCAACGTATTGTGGCTACTACTATGGAACTCCCGTTGCGGCATTGCAGGAAGCCCTCAGGAACGAAATCCTCTATCTGCTTGAAATAGAGGTACAGGGCGCTTTACAGATCAAAGAGAAATTTCCGGAAGCTATTTCGATATTTTTACTGCCGCCTGACAAAAATACCCTGGGCCAGCGGTTAATCCAAAGGAACACAAATAAAGAGGACGATATGGCTCTCCGTTTGAAAACCGCTGAAAAAGAATTGGAATATAAAGATACATATGATTACCGTGTTGTGAACGACGACCTTGAAGTAACAATAAATACTATCCGCAAAATACTAAACCTGGTGTGATCATGTCATATAGTATTATTTTGGGTGTTACAGGAAGTATTGCTGCTTACAAGGCTGTTGAGGTTGTGTCAAGCCTGATGAAACAGGGAAACCAGGTTACCGTTATCATGACGTCGAATGCCCGGCGTTTTGTGCATCCGGTAACATTTCAGTCGATTTCAAAAAATCGTGTCGTAACCGACCTTTTTATCGATACGGGAAATTATGATCCCAATCACGTATCCCTGGCTGAAACCGCCGATATCATGGTGGTTGCACCGGCAACTGCAAATTTTATTGGTAAAGTTGTATCCGGGATAGCAGATGATGCATTGACATGCACCGTTATGGCCGCACGATCTCCTGTAATTATTGCGCCTGCAATGAACGACAGCATGTATTTAAATCCTATTGTGCAGGAAAATGTTGGGAAATTGAAAAAACGAGGATACGTTATTATCGAACCGGAAGAGGGTCGTTTGTGCACGGGGCGTGTAGGGATCGGGAGATTGGCTTCTGTTGAGAAAATTGTTGGTGTAATCAATGAGGAACTCAACAAAAAGAAGGACAAATAAATACTCATGAATAAGATACAAGTAAGGGTTGTGAGAAAACAGGGATGCGGGGATTTACCTTTACCCCAATACATGAGCGAGGCTGCCAGCGGGATGGATTTATATGCCGCAGTGGATAAGGCAGTTCAGATTGAACGTCATGAAATTAAATTAATTCCCACAGGTGTTCATATAGAATTACCTTTGGGATATGAGGCTCAGGTCAGACCAAGAAGCGGCCTGGCTCTAAAACACGGATTAACGATTGTCAATACACCAGGAACTATTGATAGCGATTACCGTGGAGAAATTGGTATTATTTTGTGTAATCTTGGGAAAGAACGATTTACCGTAGAGCGCGGGATGCGCATTGCGCAACTGGTAATCCAACCCGTATTCAGGGCGGAATTGATTGAGGTTGAGTATCTGGAGGAGACACGCCGTGGCGCAGGCGGGTTCGGTCACACGGGACATTAAAGAAAAATACACATTATGTACTTTTAGAAAAATGAGGTTTTCCTCAAAATCCCCCTTAAAAAAAGGGGGCTAGGGGGTTGTAAGATAGTGTGGAAAACACAACCCCCTGAATCCCCCTTTGCTAAGGGGGACTTAAAAAGAATAGGATGCTTTCTTCAAGGGGCTTTATGGAAACAACTGTTACGAAAAAGATATGGACAGAAAAAGAACTAATGTCTTTACCTGAGAATGGGTATAAACATGAGTTGATAAACGGAGAACTTGTTATGGTGCCAGCAGGAATGGAACACGAAAATATTGTTGAATATTTTGAAAATGATACAAAATTAGCATGGGTAATCAATCCTGAAGAACAAGTTATTTTGGTATATTACTCGCCGCGTCCCGACAAGCTTCTTGCAGGAAGTGACATATTGAATGGAGAAGACATTTTTACAGGATTTACACTCCCCGTATCGGAATTGTTTGTAGAATTATAATTATATGGGCATTAAACGTTTTATACGTTACATCACCGCAATTATCCTTATAGCCTCCGCATTATTTATCTTTTTAAGTTTTCTCAGCCATTCTTCCAATGACCCGCCTTTTGCGGATTATCCAATCAATAACCCTGTGCACAATTTCTGCGGAATAGCGGGGGCACAAATTTCAGGATACGCATTGTCGGGTCTGGGGAGGACTTCCTATCTCATTGTCGTCCTGGTGGCATGGCTGGGAGTTGCATATCTCTTTAAAGAAAACATTGAACATCTCTGGGTAAAAATAATCGGAGCGGTTCTGCTGCTATTCTCCATTGCATCCTTGCTGACGCTTGGGTGCTATGCATTTAAAAAATCCCTTATATCCGCAAATGTGGGAGGAATATTCGGAATCGTAGTTGTCTCCAGGTTATATGGATATTTCAATCTAACAGGGACGATCATTATTTTGGCGTCCGGGCTGGTTATATCAATTATGCTCTTGCTCAACGTCACTCCTGTTTCTCCATTTATCAAGGTATCAAGAGCAAAAAAAGAACGGGCTGTGCCGGCACACGATTCTGAAAATGAAGACGCTGACACCTGTTATCGTGCAAAAGTAAATGCATCGAATAATTCAACTGTTTTGGCCAATAATTACCTGGATGCGATTCCTGCAAATGTAACTGGAGAAATGAATGAGTATCCTGTATCTATAGGCGTACTTAAAAAGATACAAGAACACTATGATGGGGAACAATATCTCGAAGAGGAAGAGCCGGATATCTATGCTGAAACTATCAAACAAAAAAAACAGGATTATGAACTGCCGCCAATTGATCTCCTGGAAAAGCCTGCATTTGAACAGCATTCGGATGATTGGGATCAGATTACACAACGCGCGCAGGTACTAAAAAACACCCTCGTACAGTTCAACGTGAACGCAGAAGTCGTGGAAATTGAGCGCGGTCCTGTCATAACCATGTATGAATTGGAACTGTCTCCGGGAACGAAGGTGGGGAAGGTGGTAAGCCTTTCCGATGACCTGGCAATTGCCTTGAAGGCGCCGAGTGTAAGAGTCGTCGCCCCCTTGCCTGGCAAATCATCTATCGGATTAGAAGTTCCCAATACGAAGAGAAAAACGGTGATGTTGCGGGAGTTGCTGGAAACGTCCGATGACATACGGAAAAAAATGGCTATTCCACTCCTGATCGGAAAAGACGCTGCCGGTAATCCCCTCATATCCGATCTGGCGTCAATGCCGCACCTGCTCATAGCAGGAACGACCGGTTCCGGCAAATCTGTTTGCCTCAATTCAATCATATTGAGTATTCTTTTTATGCGCCATCCCACCGATGTCCAGCTTCTCCTGGTAGACCCGAAAATGGTCGAATTTTCACTGTTCAGGGAGATTCCTCACTTGATAAGCCCCGTAGTAACGGATATGAAAAAAGCCGCTGCCGTGCTGGAATGGGCAGTAAACAAGATGGAAGAACGATACGCATTACTTGCCAGTGTTGGCGTAAAACATATAAATGCTTACAACAGGCTGGGGACTGCCGAAATTAGAAAACGCTTAAATCCGGAGGGAGACGCCAATCTTGATGATGTACAATTTTATCTGCCGCATATCGTTGTTGTGGTCGATGAACTGGCAGACCTGATGATGGTGGCATCCAAGGAGGTCGAGGCCTCTGTTATCCGGCTCTCTCAAAAGTCTCGCGCAGTCGGCATTCACCTCATACTCGCGACGCAGCGGCCTTCAGTTGATGTGATTACCGGGTTAATTAAATCCAATCTGCCTTCGAGGATATCGTTCTATGTCGCTTCAAAGGTCGATTCAAGAACCATTTTGGACCAAAACGGCGCCGAAAAACTCCTGGGGAGCGGCGACATGTTATTCTTGCCTCCTGGAACGTCAAAGTTGGTAAGGGTGCAGGGGGCTTATGTAAGTGATGAAGAGGTAAAAAATGTAGTTGAATATCTCCGAAAACGTGCCGCACCTAAGTTTAATTCCGAGTTGAAAAGCTGGAAAGGGGCTTCAGAACGAGAGAATATTGCCAAAGACAACCTTTATAATGAAGCAGTGAGGATCGTGCTGGAGACACAGAGGGGGTCAGTATCACTCTTACAGAGACGATTGGAGATTGGTTATTCGCGCGCTGCAAAGTTGATTGACCTGATGGCTGAGGACGGCATCGTCGGAGAATACAAGGGAAGTCAGGCAAGAGAGGTATTCCTGTCCCTGGAAGAATGGGATGCTCAAATGGCGCGCATGAATCAGGATGATACTGTCTGACGCAAGGTGACAAGTGTCAGGCGTCGTGTGACGATTTGTAGAGACGCAAAATCTTGCGTCTCATTGGCGGGTTCAATCTTGCAGATTGAACCGGATATTTTGACCCGGACAATACGGTTTGGATTGCTATGCGTTATGAAAATTCCAAATGTTTAGGTTCAATCGAGGACGATTGAACCAGCTAATAGAAATTTTCACCCGTATTTGTCATTATTTAATTAGGCTGCCTTTGGCAGCGACTTTTAAGCTCCCCTCTAGAAAGAGGGGCCGGGGGTGTGTTAAAGGCATTTTTACACACCCCTTTATCCCCTCTTTTTAGAGGGGAAATCATCGGTTTGAAATTCCTATACATATATCCATGAAATCAAAAAAAGTTGCTTTAATCAATTTGGGTTGTCCGAAGAACCTGGTAGACGCAGAGGAGATACTTGGCAGGGTAGCTGATAGCGGGAGCATTATTTGTCAATACCCTGAAGATGCAGAGGTGCTGATTGTAAACACCTGCGGTTTTATTGACGATTCTAAGAAAGAATCTATCGATACGGTCTTAAAGGCTGCAAAACTTAAGGAAGACGCACAGTGCAAAAAGCTCATCGTAACAGGCTGTCTTGCCCAAAGGTATCCCAAAGAATTGCAGAAAGAAGTCCCTGAAATTGACCATGTTGTCGGCCTAAAAGATTTTGATAAACTAACTAATTTGTCAGGTTCCGGACAAAAAAGGGAAAATGCCATTTCCACGCAGTGTAACGACGATTGGCGTAATCGGCTTAGACTGACCCCAAAACATTATGCCTATCTCAGGATATCGGACGGTTGCGATAATAATTGCAGCTATTGCGCCATTCCTGGCATACGAGGAAGATTTTACAGCCGGACGTTAGATAATATCCTGGAAGAGGCTCACCAGATGGCTAGTGAAGGGGTAAGGGAAATTAATGTCATTTCGCAGGACACAACTTCGTACGGCGTTGATTTGTATGGAAAGCAGCAGTTACATGTGCTATTAGAGAAACTTTCAAAAATAAAAGGCATTGAATGGATACGGATACTATACACCCATCCAAGACATTTTTACCCGGAACTTATTCATGTGATTGGTCAACAGGATAAAATCTGCAAATACATTGATCTGCCTATACAACATATCAATGATACAATCCTTGCAAAGATGGGGCGGGGGGTGACACATGCTCATGTGGAGAGCCTGATTGACGATTTACGAAGTCATATCGATCACCTGTTTTTAAGGACGTCTGTTATTGTGGGATTTCCAGGAGAAACGGACGAACACTTTGCTGAGCTTTTGGAATTTGTAAAAACTACCCGGTTTGAACGGCTGGGGGTTTTTACTTACTCAAAGGAAGAAAGTACGCCTGCGGCATCATTCAAGAAACAAGTGCCTCAAAAAATTAAAGAACAGCGATTAAGAGAAGTCATGCTCACGCAGCAGGAAATTGTGCTAAGAAAACACAAAGACCTGATTGGCAATTCAATTCCTGTTATTGTTGACGAGAAAAACGATAACAACAATGGTTGGATTGGCAGGACGTACGGAGATGCACCCGACGTGGACAGCAAGGTAATTATCCTGGGACACCATGTAAAAGCAGGCGATATTAAAAATACGGTCATTACGGGTACCGTGGGATATGATCTCACGGCTACGTCTATAAAAAGCGGGAAGGGGTACAAATGAGTTCATTTGATTTCTCAAGATATACAGCATTCAATCTGCCCAACCGCTTAACACTGTCGAGGCTCCTGCTGGCCATTGTGTTCTTCTTTTTTCTGTCATACCGTTACTACACTATTGCGCTTATTGCGTTTAGCCTGGCATGGTCAACCGATTGGTTAGATGGTTATCTGGCGCGCAAAAAAGGCCTCCTCACGGATTTCGGACGTATTGCAGACCCGTTTGTGGATAAAATTATCGTCTGCGGCGGATTTATTCTGCTCATACAGCATGCCCGCGATATCATACCATCATGGATGGTTGTCGTGATCGTAGCAAGAGAATTTCTCGTCAACAGTCTGAGAAGTTATTCAGAATCAAAAGGGATTGAATTTGGGGCAACGATATGGGGCAAGGCAAAGATGTTTGTCCAGTCATTTACCATCAGCCTGATCTTATTGTTCTTTGCTCATCTCCAGCATCTAATAGCCATCAAACAGGGAATCATTGTTATGCTCTGGATTACCGTCATCATTACCCTCGTATCAGGAATCACCTACATGGTAAAAGCCGGCCCTGCAATCCTGACAAAATAATAACGGTATAACGCTGGTTATATTTCAAAATTACCAAATTCAGATGTTCCAAACCTCATTTCCAAATACATTTTGTATTCGATCTGGTAGGGGCTGAAATCTTCAACCCCTGCAAGTTGCTGCCTGGGGCTGTCTAGTTCAGGCTGTGGTTCAGCCGGAGGGAATTGGTGTGAGAAACGGTATTTATCTGGCGCGTATTTCACAGATCTGTTGCGGAATGACCATCGGCATGGGTGCTCTCACTTTTGTGGGCTGGTTATCGGGACTGCGAGTGTTAGCCAGCATTCGTCCAGATTATATCCCCATGGCGCCGAACACCGCCGCTGTCTTCATCTTACTCGGAATTGCTGTCCTCGTCCTTACCTTCCGGCACCTCTCTCGTTTCTCCCGGTGGTTTTCTTCACTTTTCGCAATTTTGACCATGGTGTTGAGTATCCTGACGCTTCTCCAATATTTCATTCGTGTTGACCTTAATATTGACCAGATGATATTAAAAACTTCCGGAATAGTAGGTAAAGTCCCGGTCGGTTACATGTCGCCCATTACAGGGGGAAATTTCCTTCTGACAAGTGCTGCCCTCTTGTTATTGGCGTTACCCTCGTATAAAAAACTTATACAGGATATTGCATCATGCCTCGCTGTAACAACGACAATAACAGGATTAGTGGTAATACTTGGATACCTTTACGGAACACCCATCCTTTATGGCGGCAATACAGTGCCGATGGCGGTCACAACGGCATGCGCCTTTGTATGCCTCGGTATTGCGTTAACTGCGGTATCAGGCAGAAAGTGTCTGCCTTTACGCTCATTTGCAGGCACATCAACGAGAGCACGCCTGATGCGCATCTTCTTCCCAGCCACAATTATGACTATTCTGGTTGAAAACCTTGTGGATGCCGTTTTCATTTTAAAATGGAATTTTAATCCGGCGCTCGTGATCGCAATGTACACAATAGTATTTGCAGCAATCGTTGGTATTTTTGTGCTTCGGGTGTCAAAAACGGTTGGCGATGATATTGACCGCGCTGAAGCCATCCGCAGACAGGCAGAAGAGGAAATCCGTAAGCTCTTACATGCGATAGAACAGAGTCCTGTTGTCATTATGATTACTAATACCGCTGGTAATATTGAATATGTCAATCCGAAATTTACACAGATTAGCGATTATACGAAAGAAGAAGTTGTAGGGAAAAACCCGTGCAT
>VGXX01000154.1 GCA_016873155.1 Planctomycetota bacterium
GAGTTAAACTGGGGGGTTATAGCAGAAATTGACAGGGACAAAGGTAAAGGACATTTATGTAAATCCTGATGAACGTAGGATGGTCGTTGAAAAGATGAAAAAGGAAGGGATATTGAAAAATTTTACATCCCTTTGCAAGAGGAAAAATGGAGAGCAGTTTTATATGGAGCGTACGTCCAGTCTGGTTACCGATGAGAAAAACAAAACTATTCTCATAGAGGGAATATTCAGGGATATTACCGAACGGAAGATGCTGGAGGAGGAATTACAGGAATCCGAAGGTCATCACAGGCAATTGCTGAATTTGTTAAAGGAGGGAGTATATCAGAGTGAACCGGCCGAGGATGGGGTATTTACCTGGATCAACCAGGCAGGGGCAGAGATACTTGGTTACAGTTCAATTGGAGACGTGATTGGAGTCCCGGTAAAAGATATATATGTGAATCCCAACGACCGGAAAGAATTAATGAAAAATTTAAAAAAGGAAGGGATCAGGAAAGACTGTATTTCATATTGTAAGAAGAAGAATGGCGAGCGGTTTATTTCTGAAATGACGTGCGCTCTTTTGCGCGATGAGAGCGGCAAGGCAGTCAGGGTGGAAGGGATATTCAGGACCAGAACGGAAAAATGAGTGCAAAATGAGACGGCCATGACTTTTGGTCACAAAAGGGATGAAATATCCTCTTCGTCTGTCATTCCGAGCGGAGCGAGGAATCTTCAGGATTTCTCCCGGAGTTTACCCTGAGGAGAAAAAGATTCTTCCCTTCGTTCAGAATGACAAATACGAAGGGGTCGAAATGACAATTACTGGTGAAAAATTTAAAATAAAGGGCACAAACATGTATTCTATCAATAAGCATTGCTTCAAGGAATTCAAGATTGCGCCGGGACATCGGGCAAATTACGCCATCCTCTGTAATCCAGAGTTCAAAGAAAAACAGTGGGGAATGAAATATTCACCTGCCAATAATTACCAGCGTGAGTATAAGATACTTCCCCTCTTTTCCCACCCTCAAATCCCGGTTCGATATGAAGAGGGCAAGGGTGTCATGTATAAAGACGGTCAATCGGTGCTCATCCAGAATTACCTCGTCATGACCCACTTTGAGGGTGAAGACGTCGTTGAATACTACAAGAGGAAGGGGCTGCCGGACCAGCAGGAAATAGGACGCGTAGTTCAGTATTTTTCCAGCGCTACCCTGCCTTTGACGCACATGCATTCCAGAGGGTACATTCATTGCGATATCAAACCCGGCCATCTCATCCTGAATCCTGTAACGGGCACGATGGCGCTCATAGACCTCGAATGCACAATTAAAACGGGGGAAATTATCTGCGGTATGAGCAAAGAATATGCCTCACCGGAGCAAAAAGAAATGATCCGATTATTACGCAACGGAGAGAGTGAAAAGTCTGTGCTGAAAAAAGTCAGGATGAATGCCTCTTCTGACCTGTATTCCGTCGGTTTGGTCTTTTATCGGGCAATTACGGGAAAATTATGGCAAGATGGTGCCATCCCTCCCAAAGAAATTAACAAGGACATTCCGGAAAAGCTGAACAAGGTTGTTTTGGGGTTGCTGGAGGAAAACCCTTATAATCGCATCCAGACCGCAGAAGCCATGAAAGTAGAACTGGAGGCCGTGTAGCCAGGAAAACCACAGATTACGCAGATTCCACAGGTGAGAGGTTAAAATGAGGTAATATTTCACCGCCAGACAACGCTGACTTCGTGGAGGGGCTGACAGAGGATAAACAGAAATAGTATGCGAAATTCCCCCTTATAACGTATTTCACTGCGTCCTCCGCGTTCCTCTGCGGTGAACTATTACCAATAACGATGTAGCCCAATGAGGGGCGACCTGTTTGTAGGAAAGGGAGATTAAAGGATGTTCTATTTTGAGGTCTTTAAGGCATTCTATCGGGAAAAGATAAAATACCTTGTTGTCGGTGGCCTTGCAGTAAATCTCCATGGCGTGCCGCGGGTTACCTATGATATTGATATTATTATTCCAACCGATAGGGATAATATTTTGAAACTGAATAGAACTTTAAGAGGTTTAGGTTATATTCCACGCCTTCCGGTTAACCCCGACGATATGGCAGATGAGAAGGCATTAAAAGATTGGATTGAAAACCGCAATATGAAGGCATTCAGTTTCTACCATAAGAAAGAAAATAATAAAGTTGTTGATATTGTACTGGAACATCCGCTTGATTTCACCCAGGCATTTCAGCGTGGCGCGATAAAAAAAGTGGGTGATATTGAAATTTATGTGGCATCAATAGATGATATGATATTCATGAAAAAAGTGAGCAATAGACCAAAAGACCTGAGCGATATGGAAATGCTCAGGGAAGCCTTGAAAATAATGGAGCAAAAAAATGAATAACGGGTTTCGTTATACCTTGGAAAAAGAGGATATCGTAAATTATATGAAACTCTCGGACGAGGAAAAACTTAACTGGCTGGAAGAAATTGTCTCATTTACTGAAAAGGCATTGACGCCCGAAGAAAAAAAAGTAAGAGACCATTTCAGAAATAATAGAGAAACCGTAAAAAACAACGAAGAACAGTGAAAAAGCCTTTAGCACGAAAAATAATAGAAGATCATCTCGTGTCAGGCGCATGGCGGGTGGGTGCTGAAATCGGTATTTGCATCGATCAAACCCTTACCCAGGATGCTACGGGTACCCTTGCCTACCTGGAGTTTGAGTCTATGGACGTGGGTTGCATCAAGACCGAACTCTCCGTCAGCTACGTTGACCACAACCTCCTTCAGACCGATTATAAAAATGCCGATGACCACCGATTCCTCCAGTCGATCGCACAACGGTTTGGCATTTATTTTTCTCCGCCTGGCAATGGTGTTTCACATCAGGTTCATTTAGAACGCTTCGGCGCGCCCGGCAAGACGTTACTGGGCTCCGACAGTCACACATCAATGGGCGGCGCACTTGGAATGATTGCTATCGGGGTAGGTGGGCTGGACGTTGCCTTAGCTCTTGTGGGTGAACCTTTTTACTTTCAGGTCCCAAAAATACTGGGTGTGAAGTTAACGGGGAAACTGCCTCCCTGGGTTTCTGGCAAGGACGTAATCCTGGAAATGCTCAGGAGACATACCGTTAAAGGGGGGATAGGCAGGATTGTTGAATATTATGGCCCGGGCGTTGACACCCTTTCTGTCACTGATAGGGCCACGATAGCAAATATGGGCGCTGAACTGGGCGCTACCACCACCGTATTCCCATCAGATCACAGAACACTTGAGTTCCTTAAAAGTCAGGGGAGAGAGCAGGTGTGGAGGGAATGCAAGGCCGATCCGGATGCGGAATACGACGAACATGATGAAATAGACCTTGGTAATCTCGAACCCCTTATTGCCTGCCCATCTTCACCAGACAATGTTAGAAAAGTTTCAGCGGTGGAAGGTACCCCTGTGGCTCAGGCGATTGTGGGTTCTTCTGTCAACTCTTCTTTTCGTGACCTCATGATTGTGTGCAAAGTTCTTGAGGGAAAGACCGTTCATCCCAACGTGAGTTTTGAGATTAATCCGGGCAGCCGTCAGGTTATCGAGAATGTGGCTGCATTAAACGGCGCCCTGACGCTCATCCATGCCGGTGCACGCATCCACCAATCGGGCTGTTTGGGATGCATTGGAATGGGACAGGCTCCGGCTGGCGGCACTGTTTCGCTAAGGACGTTCCCAAGAAATTTTCCAGGCAGGAGCGGGACAGAGGGCGACCAGGTTTATCTGTGCAGCCCTGAAACCGCCGTAGCCGCCGCTATTTTTGGGAAGATTACAGACCCCAGAAAATTAGGGGATTACCCGCAGATTAAAGAACCCGAACTTTACCTGTTTAACGAAAATCTTATCACAAAACCATTGCCCGTGAAAAAACGGAGTGGTATAGAAATTATAAGAGGTCCGAATATCGCGCCTTTCCCCAGCCTGAAATTTTTACATGAACATTATGAAGGAGAAGTTATTTTAAAGGTGGGTGATAATATCACTACCGACCATATCATGCCCGCAGGCAATGAAGTGCTTCCCTTGAGGAGCAATATTCCAGCCATCAGCGAACACGTCTATGAAAGGGTCGATGCATCATTTGCGAAACGATGTGCGGAAAAGGGTGGCGGAATTATTGTGGGCGGTGAGAATTATGGTCAGGGCTCCAGCCGTGAGCATGCCGCCCTTGCCCCAAGATTCCTGGGTATTCAGGTTAAAATAGCAAAAAGCTTTGCACGCATCCACCGTTCCAATCTCATCAACTTTGGCATCGTCCCTTTTTTATTCAAGAATTTTGTGGATTACGATTCCATATTGCAAGGCGATTCCATCCGCATTCAGGATATAAAAAAGGCCGTTAAGGAGGGACGGGAAGAAATAAAGGCTGTGTGGAATAGTAAACAAGTAAAAGAAGAGGGGGAGATATTCCTTATCTTCAAGGCCACTCAGAGGGAACGTGAAATTCTCCTCAATGGAGGCCTATTAAACACCATTCGTGGCAAACTCTTTATTGCATGTCCTGTTGAATGAATATCGGTTGGATTAGGCATTCGGTAGCGACTTTTTTGATGTGCAGCAAATATTCAACAAAAACAACCCCCTTGCCCCCTTTATTAAGGGGGAATTTTTAAGTCCCACTTTTCTAAGAAAGATTCCGTTAAATCCCCATTAATAAAGGGGGATTCATGGGTTGTCCGGTGTGCTATAATATAAAGTTTGAAATTCCTAAACATTTAAAAAGGAGATAAAAGGTATGAAGACGAAAGTTTTTTTATCAGTTTTGTTGATTATTTGTGTTGCAGGTATTGCCGGTTGTTGTGCTATGGTTTGTGAGAAAAAGGCGCCGGAAACTGTCAGCGCTAAGGTCGAAGAGAGGAAGCCTATAAAAATCGGGATAAGTGTTTGGCAGGGTTATGCCCATGCCTTTATTGCGCAGGAAAAAGGATTCTTTGGGAAAAACGGCGTCAGTGTAGAACTTCTCTTGAAGAAAGGTGTTGACGAATCAATTGAACTCTATAAGAGCGGCGAGGTGGATGGTGTTTTCAACGTATTTGCCGATATGATCCTGATTAACTCACAGGGAATTCCCACCAGGGTAGTGTATGTGCCCAGTTACTCCAAATCGGGAGACGTGATTGTCGGAAGGCCGGAATTTAATTCAATTGCCGACCTGAAAGGCAAAACCGTAAGTTTTCAGGGAGTAAATACCTTCTCCAATCTGTTCGTACTGAAGGCGCTGGAAAAGGCGGAAATAAAGGAATCTGATGTTCAGTTGCAGGATGTCCCCGGAACGGATGTTTTAAATGCGATGGAAGCGGGAAAGATTGATGGGGGTCATACGTGGGAACCTGTAACATCACAGGCACTAAACAAGGGTTATAAGATACTATGCAAGGCATCAGATGTCCCCGGCGTAATAACGGATGTGCTGGCGTTTAATGTAAAAATTATCGAAGAAAGACCCGACGATATTCGTCAAATATTGAAATCTCTGTTCGAGGCAAGGGATTTTACAAATTCAAACAGAGATGAGGCTATTGATATCATGGCAAAGGCGGAGGGATTGGATCGGGCAGAAATAGAGAGAGGTCTTGCGAGTGATGTTCACATGCTTGACGTGAATGAGAATATTGCGGCAATGAAAAAGTCAGAAAACATCGTTTCGTTATATGCTTCCCTAAAAATTATCACCGATTTTTATGTCAAAAGGGGACTAATCTCTGAAACGCAGGTTACGGAAGGGATTATTGAGCCGAAATTCATTGAGGGTATAAAATCTTCACAAGCGCCTCAACCATAAAACAATGGAGGGGCAGGTTTGAAACCTGCCCCTACGTGTTTATTTTTTTTGCTGGTTCAATCGTCCTCGATTGAACCGAAACAATTGGAATTTTTATTACAGGAAACAGTGTTATTTTGTCAATAACGCAAGTATGGATTGGAAGGTTTTGAGATTAGTATATATTTACGGTATAACGTTCGACATAACCGGCAGCAAAAAGTGGCGCGACGAAGGAGCGACGCTTTTTGCTGTCCGTGTTGATGGCGTTGTTAGCCCTTGTAATATTGTTTGAATTCATCAGATGGCTCACGGTCAGAATAGATGTAAACGGAATTACCAGTGGGATCGATTACAGAAAACCCTCTATCTCCCCAAGGATGATCTTCCAACGGCATTGCAACTTGTAAACCCGCCTCCATTAGCCTTTTGTGTTCTGAATCCACATCATCGACTTTGAAGTTAAGCATGACTCCCGCGCCACTAAAGGCTGGCATATCTTTTTGAGGTTGCATGAACTGAATGGATGGTCCATTGCCACCAATGCGTAGATTGACATACCAACCGCAATCGAATATCGCCTTTGCCGCAAAGTGCCGTTGATAAAATTGGCGGCATGCATCTACCACATTCGTGATAAAGCATGTTGAAAGTTCTTTGGTTCTCATAGCTTCTCCTTTGTAGGGCTAACAATAATTAGACTGGTCATTATAACCGCCCCCGGCACGCTGGGCTGTCAGTCTATTACGCCGGTGTTTTGGATATAAAAATCTCATTATCTCATTTACCTCCCTTATGTTGCGCAGAATCGTTATGAAAAGCAGGCGTCTTATACTGATCAGTATAAGACCCCGCTTTTGGTTCATCAATTGGACTTCGCACTCCTTTTGGACCGTAATTCAGCACATGCGTATAAATCATAGTAGTTTTAACATCCTTGTGTCCCAGCAATTCTTGAATAGTCCTAATGTCATAACCTGATTCCAAAAGATGGGTGGCAAAAGAATGGCGAAAGGTGTGACAACTTGCTCTTTTAGTAATTCCGGATGATGTTACTGCCTCTTTGACAGTTCGTTGCATAATGGATTCATCCATGTGATGCCGGCCTTCTTCGGTGGTTTTCGTGTTCTTCCACCGGTTCTCCTGCGGGAAGACCCATTGCCAGCGCCAATCGGCGGGCGCGTTGGGATACTTGCGATCCAAAGCGTCGGGCATTTGCACCCGTCCCCACCCTTCGGCAAGGTCTTTCTCATGGATCGCCTTGACCTTTCGCAGATGGTCTTGAAGCGGTTTCTTAAGCAATTCAGGGAGCATCGTTATCCGGTCTTTCGCTCCTTTAATGGTCATGTTCGAACTTGTTGTTGCGGAGCGAGCTTCCTGCATGGTCTTCACTCCTCGGCGAAGCCAAGATGATAGGAAATTGCTTTTCCTTTAAAAAGGATGATAATAAAAAAATGAATAAGAATGCAAGCTTTTTTTGGTTTTGCCTGAAGAATTTTTAATATTTCACATTTCGTAACAGGTTAGTTTTTCGAAAATATAAATACAAACATATTTTACCGCTTTTACCGCACGGTGCAGGGGCAGGTTTGAAACCTGCCCCTGCGTGTTTATAACAGGTATTCCACGGCGGCTATTGCAGCCTTTATAACATGCTCCTCGCCTGCCATAAGCGCTTCTTTCGTTATCTTTCCTCTGCCAACCCTGTTGATCACCCCTGTGATACATCCGCCTCTGAGTCCCATTGAAGCGGTGAGTGTTAAGACCGTAGATGATTCCATCTCGTAATTCAATACATGGAGCTTTTGCCACTCTTTTGTGGCCCCCTGAAATCTTCTCAGTACGTATTTTGTAAACGAATCCGTTCTTTCCTCGCCTGGATAAAAGGTATCTGAAGAAGCCGTTATGCCCACGTGATATTTTGCCTTTGCCT
>VGXX01000155.1 GCA_016873155.1 Planctomycetota bacterium
TAAGGTTATTTTCCGGTTTCCCACGTATTTTGGAAGGGTACCATAAAACATAAAATAATCAAGTCCTATCCCGCTATTTTACTAACTTTTTTACATTTTTATTTCTTACTATCTTGGGATTCGGGTTTATTGATCGTATTTACTTTAACACAATTTCCTTTGTCCTTATTTATGGCCGCATTCTCGGACAACCTGTTGACAGCATATCTCTGATGTCTGGGAATCTCTTTTATTTGTTCTTTGTCAGCAAGCAAATCTTTGAATTTTTCAACAAACTCTTCTTCTCCAAGAAATATCTGCCCCTGAATCTCGCTCCACGGCGATTCTTTCTGCATCCCTTGCAAAACAAATTCTTTATATTTTATTTGCGCCGTTTGCTTCTTGCTTCCAAACTGGCTCAAAATCCAGTTTATAGTAAGATATTCCGGGGTTTTCCTCAATCCGACTATCGCTGAATAGCTGTTCCATTTCCAGTCTTCGGGTTTTTTTACCATCTTTCTTTGCCCAATATCCCATTGAATTGGCGTTAGCCATTTTCTTCCCTTTGACGGGAAAAGCCCGTGATAACTCTTTCG
This sequence comes from Planctomycetota bacterium, assembly GCA_016873155.1. GTDB lineage: Bacteria > Planctomycetota > Brocadiia > Brocadiales > Brocadiaceae > Wunengus. The sequence continues at coordinate 576 of VGXX01000155.1, forward strand.
GGACCTTGTTTTGGGAGATACACAATATGAGCAACAACCTGGGAGTAGTGGGCAACTACCGCGGTATGGTGCCCTTCTTGATTGAAGCCACTAAAAAGAAAGGTGTGCGGTTCAATGTATCTGATTTCCCTGACGGAGATGTTAAATGCTTGAATGAGCACGTCGTGATCTTTCGGCGCACAGGATACGAGTTCGTCCACCGCCTGTTTGAGAGCAACAAATGCGGCATCGCCGCTGAGCCAGTGAGAAATAGGTGTGATCTTAGGAAGATTGAACGTCGGAGGATGTAGAAGAGATTGAAAACTTTTACTAGGATCGTTGGTGTTCATATTTCTTTGTCTCCTGTAGTTAACATCTATTTTTATCTTTATTCTGCAAATTTCTACATATTTCGTTTGCTATAGCATACGCCAGAAAGGCAATTGAGTGTCATCTTATATTCAATTGCCAAATGATAAAATATTGAATAATGAAGGCCTGAACTTCTTGGTTTGATTTTACCACAATGAGTGCTGGTTAGACTTCTTTATTCTACTTTAGCCAACTTTAAAGCTGGCTTAGGTTTAAAACGGACTAACCGATTGCCGTATTGTTTCTGTATCTGCTGAATATGTTCGTAGTATTTCTGAGGATCGTTCTGGCACTCTGCTTCAATCTCATGTCTGATTCTACGAATTTCTTTTAAGATAGGTTCTTGTTCCATGTTATCCCTCCATAAGTTCTTCCGGAGTACAAATTATTGGCGTTCTGATTCCTTGCCTTGCATTAATTTCTTCAATCAACATCTTGATACGACCATTTACAATATGTGTGCAGTTCCACGAAACTATAAAATCTATTCCATGCCATGATGCTACGGCAAGGTGATAAGCATCTGCTCTGGCTTTCTCAGGTATAATTAATGCAGAAAAATAAGTATCTGCAAGAGTCCGTACTTCCGGCAAAATCTCTAAAACCGGAAAAACAGATACCTTCTCAAGTCGTGATTGTACTGCATTAGCATCTCCTCTTGAAATTTCATCTAAAACAATGGGCGAAACAAATGCCTCGTAATTAGGTAATGCACTCTCCCACCAATCATTTGTAATCTGCTGATGTGCAGCAACTATCAAATCTCGACTTGGTTTCGCTGTAAAATAACTTATAACGCTGGTTTCGATGTAAACTGTTGGTTTCATTGAGATAGTATAGCATACCGATTTATTTTCAGAAGTCTAACATTTATTTTTATCCTTATTCTGTATATTTCGTTTGATATATACAATCAATCGGAATCTTTTAAACCATTGCAAGCAGTTCTGGTTGATTAATTCGGCATGACGCCGGGCCGAAAATGTCTCGTAGTTGTGTCAAAAAGGCTTCCGTTACTGATACAAAATACTGGCTGGATGTCCTGATCTGGGTGATGCCCTGCCCTGGCGTGCTGACTTCAAAGAAAAGCGGGCATGTGCCGCAGTGTTTCTTTATGATTTCCTTGAGTCGGTTTAATTTAGTTTCCTCGAATTGGGAGGCGTCAAACCGGATGGTGATGCATTTGGTCAAACGCTTCAAGGCGTCCTTCTCGGCAATAATCTCCTTTACCCGCAGGGTGGGCGCGGCGCTCTGAAATCCCACCTGGCCTTTCACAAAGATAATTTCATCTGCATTCAAAAGTGGTTGGTATGCCTTTATCTCCTTGCTGAAGGCAAGGCATTCGGCTGCGCCTTTCATGTCTTCAAGGGTGATATACATCATAGGATCGCCGCGTTTGGTGGTGCTTTGCTTAAGGTTGGTAATAATGCCTCCCATAACCACCTCATCTCCTTCGGAACGTTCGGAGATTTCCGCAGAGGATACCGTAGATAATTGTTTGATTTTTTCCTTGTAGTCATTTAGCGGGTGTGAACTGAAGTAAAAGCCCAGACTTTCCTTTTCTGCCTGTCGCATTTCCTTTTCAGACCATTTTGCATCGGTATCTGTTTCGAAATTCCCTTTTCCGATTGTTTCTATTTCGCTGCCCATGTCAAATAGGGATTTCTGGCCTGTGCGTCTGTCCTTATTTGCTATACTGCCCATCTGCATGGCCGTATCGAGTCCAGCAAGGAGTCGTGCACGATTATCGTGAAGCGAGTCAAAGCTTCCTGATTTGATCATGCTTTCAATTACCTGCTTGTTGACGACACGCATATCAACCCGTTTGCACACATCCAGAATCGAAGTGAATCGCTCCCCGGTGCCTCTGGCCTGGAGTATGGACTCGATAGCCTTATCGCCCACATTCTTTATGGCTCCAAGTCCAAACCGTATCTTGTTTCCATCGGCAATGGTAAAGTCGTTGTAACTTTCATTAATATTGGGCGGGATGACCTCGATACCCATGTGACGGCAATCCTCGATGTATTCCACGATCTTATCCGTATTTTCTTTTTCACAGCTCATCTGTGCAACCATATATTGAACGGGGTAATTTGTCTTCAGATAGGCTGTTTGATAAGTAATCACCGCATAAGCAGCGGAGTGGGACTTGTTGAATCCATAGCCGGCAAAGTATTCCATCAACTCAAATATATTTTGGGCGATTTCTTTAGGGATGCCGTTTGCTACAGAGCCGCTTATAAACTGGTCTTTGAATTTTGCCATGATCTCCGGCTTCTTCTTTCCCATTGCCTTCCGGAGGTTGTCGGCCTGGTTCAGGGTAAACCCTGCCAGACGGTTGGCGATACGCATGACCTGTTCCTGATAAAGGATCACCCCGTATGTTTCTTTCAGTATAGGTTCAAGAGAAGGATGGAGGTAAGCTACTTCTTCCCTTCCGTGTTTTCTATTAATAAAGGAGTCTACCATCCCGCTCTGCAGGGGACCCGGCCGGTACAAGGCCACGAGCGGTAAAATGTCTGCAAATTTGTCGGGTTTTAGTTTTTTCAATAATTCCTTGAACCCGCGGCTGGTTTCTACCTGAAAGACGCCCTTCACGTCCCCGCGGGATAGCAGTTCATAAGTCTTTTTATCATCCATGGGGATTTTCGTAAGGTCGATATCGTTTCCCGTAGTTTCACGAATCAATTTGAGCGCCTTGTCTAGAACGGTTAGTTTCCGAACGCCAAGGAAATCAGCCTTTAACAGCCCAATCTTATCCACCAATATCTCATCATAAAATTGTGTCGTGACCACGTCTCCGCTTTTAGCCAGGGGGACGTATTCCGTGAGCGGTTCATCAGAAATTACGATGCCCGCCGCATGCACCGACGCATGGCGGCATAACCCCTCTAACTTTTTGGAAATGTCAAACAATTCATGGATATGTTTTTCATTATCATACAGCGCCTTTAACGCGGGTTCCTGTTCTAATGCCTGTTTCAAGGTGATATTGATTGTATTTGGAATAAGCTTGGCCACTTTGTCGACTTCGGATAGAGGGATATTCATCACGCGGCCCACATCCCGGATGACGGCCTTAGCCTTCATAGTCCCAAACGTAATGATCTGGGCTACATTACTGTCCCCTCCGTATTTTTTCCTGACGTACTGGATAACCTTCTCGCGGCCTTCCGCACAGAAGTCGATATCCAGATCGGGCATGGAGATTCTTTCTGCATTCAGAAATCTTTCAAACAATAAATCGTTTTCGAGGGGATCGATATTGGTGATGTTCAGCACGTAGGCAACCAGGCTGCCAGCTCCTGAGCCACGCCCGGTGGCGGGAATACGCTGCTCAATGGCAAAATGAATAAAATCCCAGACAATGAGAAAATAATCCACGAAACCGGTACTTTCAATAACCTTAAGCTCATAGTCAAGACGCTCACGGACATTCTGCGTAATGGAACCGTACTTTTTAGTTGCGCCCTCATCGCAGAGTTTTCTCAGGTAGGCATTGTTAGTCATGCCCTGAGGCGGCATAAATTTTGGCAGGTGCAGTTTCCCAAAGGTCATTTCCACATTACAACGATTGGCAATTTTTGCCGTGTTTTCAATGGCCTCCGGCAGGTTTTGAAATATTGTGCACATTTCCTGGGGATTTTTAAAATAGAATTCATTGCTTCCAAATTTTAATCGTTGAACATCTGCCAGGTGTTTTCCGGTATTAATACAGAGGAGGGCGTCGTGCGCCGTCGCATCATCCATATTCATATAATGGATATCGTTCGTTGCAATGAGGGGAATGCCTAATTTCTTCCCTATTTCAACTGCCCCTGATACTAGATGTGCCTGTTGTTCGAGGTTATTATTTTGAATTTCCAGGAAGAAATGGTCTGGGCCAAATATTTCTTTAAACCCCTTTGCTACGTTTATAGCTTCTTCAGGGCGATTATTTGTCAAATACCGGTTGATTTCTGAGGTCATGCAGCCACTCAGGCAGATGATCCCCCTGGAAAGGGTTTTAAGAAGGTCCTTATCAATGCGCGGTTTATAGTAAAAACCCTCCAGGTACCCCGATGTGGTAAGCTTTAAAAGATTACGGTATCCCTCGTTGTTTTCGGCAAGGAGGGTGATATGACCGAGCGTCTCTTTCCCGTTTTTCGATTCTTTATCGAAACGGCTGCGTTGTGCCACATATGCCTCGTAACCCAAAATGGGCTTGATTCCCCTGGATTTTGCTGTTTCGTAAAATTCTATAGCGCCAAACATGTTTCCATGGTCTGTCAGGGCAAGGGCGGACATCTTGAGCTGGACAGCCTTATCCACGAGGTCGCTGATTTTGCAAGCGCCGTCGAGAAGACTGTATTCACTGTGGACGTGAAGATGGACAAAATTATTATTACTCATAGGATGTCAAATTGAGAACCTGCGTCGTTTCACTTCCTTCGGCTTTGCTCAGGTCATGCCCTCAGAATGAAAACGTTTGTTATTTTGAGCGAAAGCGAAGAATCTTAAGAATTTAATAATTATAGTTTGATTTTCTTTTCCTTAACTATTATGGTAATATATCCTTCTGAAAATCAAGCTCAATTTGATAACAATTTTACTTGAAACTTAATTTATATTTTGCTATTATCCTCTCTCATCACCTTTTATCAAAATAATCATTGAATATTTTTAAAACACATGAAAGTATCAAGAACTTAATTAAAGTATACGAAAAGGGGGTATCCAATGGCTAGTTGTAACATGAAAGCAAAGGCAGTTATGGTAGTGCTCGTAGGTCTTTTTGGACTGCTGTGTGTTGGTTTTGCAGTCTCAGTTACCGAAAAATACAAATTACAGAAGGAACGGGTGCATGCCCTTGAAAGACAGCTTGGCGCGGGGCGCAAAGAGGTGTTAAAAGTTCCTGAGCTTATGGAGAATTTAGATAAGACAGAGGTAGCAAAGAAAGAAGTCGAGGATAAATTTACGGCATGTGCAGCAGAAAAAGATGGTTTATCGGCAAAAGCGGCTGAGTTACAGAAGGAAGTTGATACCTTCGGGGCCATCAAGGTGGCTGTGGGCGTTCAAATTGGCGGTTTGCAAACCACCATCCAGGAGCAGCAAGGCAAAATTACCGCATTAGAAGGCGAGAGAAATAAATTAGCAGAACAAATTGCTGCAATTGAGGGTGAGGGCAAAAAGGCAGCCGAAGGCTTTGAATTGCAGGTCGCCGATATGAAGAGAAGCCAGAACGAGATAAAAAATCAGCTCATTTATTATACAGAGGCAAAGAAGATTGCCGATCAGGAACTTGCAGAAAAGCAAAAAGCTATTACTGACCTCCAGAAGGCTAAAGAAACTTTAGAGAAGGAACTGGCGAATATTAAAGGCGGAGGATCTGCATCTCCTGACACGTCGTCAATCACACCGGGCAAGGGCGCAACGGAACCGGCGTGGGACTTAGGACCTTCATCGCAGGAATTGGATAAGACCTTTGCGTTGTTGCGTGAAAGGGTTACCTCGCCAAAGATAAATCTTGCCGAGGTAAGCATGCTTATCTCCAGAATGGAGAAGTCGTTAAAGAATGTAAAATAGAACCATACGGTTTTTTGAGAATTAAAAAAAGGGAAGGAGAAATCCTTCCCTTTTTTATTTGTGGGATTTTAATCAAGAAAAACAACTTTACTTAGTTATCCGTAGGTCGCGTATCTTTTGCTGAAGGTTCTGACGATGCATGTCCAGCGCCTCGGCAGTGCGGCTGATATTCCCCGAAAATTCTTCCAGCTTCCTTTTTATAAAATCACGTTCAAAGTTTTCTATGAGTATCTTCTTTGCATCCCGGAATGACAGATTGTAGTCAATATTCTTTAACGTTACCGCAGTATTCTCCGGATGTTTTATTTCTTCCGGCAGGTCTGCTGTATCAAGGATTTCCTTATTAGCAAGCACCACAGCGCTCTCAATAATGTTTTTGAGTTGTCGAACGTTTCCGGGCCAATTATACGAGATTAAAATCTTCATTGCCTCGTTTGAGATGGAGACGATGTTTTTTTGATGTTTTTCAGAGAAGTATTGGATAAAACGATTTACCAATAAGGGAATATCTTCTTTCCGATGTCTCAGGGGAGGTATCTTTATATTTACCACCTTGATCCTGTAGTACAAGTCTTCCCGGAAACGACCTTCTTCAATTTCTTCTTCAAGGTCACGGTGTGTGGCGCTGATGATCCGTACGTCTACTGCAAGTGTTTCGGCGCCGCCCAGACGTTCAAATTTTTGTTCCTGTAACACCCGTAAAAGTTTTGATTGTGTGCTGATACTCATATCCCCGATTTCATCCAGGAATATCGTTCCCTTATTGGCCAGCTCGAACTTACCTGAGCGTCTTTCTGCAGCGCCCGTGAATGCGCCTTTTTCATGTCCGAAAAGTTCGCTTTCAATCAACGTCTCCGGCACGGCAGCACAATTCATGACAATGAGTGGCTCATTCCTGCGTTTACTGCGCTTATGAATTTCCCTTGCCACAAGCTCCTTGCCGCTGCCGCTTTCACCCTCGATAAGCACGGTAACATCAGTTGTGCCGACTTTTTCGATCCTGTCAAAGACCTCTTTTATCGCCTCACTTTGGCCGATGATCTCACCCAAACCTTCCAGACGGCCAATTTCCAGCCGAAGCCTGGCATTTTCTTCCTGAAGAGAGATTTTTTCAAAGGCGTTTTTGGCAATTATCCGAAGCTCGTCAATTTCATATGGCTTTGCAATATAATCGTAAGCCCCCTTTTTCATAGCTTCAACGGCAATCTTCTCGGAGCCGTAAGCA
>VGXX01000156.1 GCA_016873155.1 Planctomycetota bacterium
AAATAGTTAAGATAGGAAAAGAAAGGAAATGAAATGAAATTTTTTATTGATACGGCAGATGTGAAAGAAATTCGGGAGGCTCACAGTCTGGGCATTCTTGATGGTGTGACGACAAATCCTTCGTTGATAGCCAAAACGGGTCGTCCATTTCGTGAAACGATTGAAGAAATTTGTTCCATTGTACAAGGTCCTGTCAGCGCAGAAGTCGTGAGCTTGGATACAGAAGGTATGCTCAAGGAGGCGAGAGAACTAGCAAAAATAGCCGATAATATTGTGGTTAAAATTCCCTTAATAAAAAATGGCTTAAAGGCCGTAAAAAGATTGACTGATGAGGGCATTAAAACCAACGTGACACTCTGCTTTTCCTCGAATCAGGCGCTTCTTGCGGCAAAGGCAGGCGGTACTTACGTAAGCCCATTTGTCGGGAGACTGGACGACAGGGGGCAGGCAGGTATGGATCTGATCGAGGAGATTCGTACCATTTACGACAACTATGGATTTCAAACGGAAATAATTGTCGCCAGTATTCGGAATCCGATTCATGTAAGGGATGCGGCAATGATGGGCGCCGATGTTGCAACGATCCCTTTTAATGTGTTTGACATGCTTGTACAGCATCCGCTTACCGACGATGGTGTGAAAAGGTTCTTAGCCGATTGGGAAAAAGTGCCGAAGAAGTAAAAATAATAATTCACCGCAGAGACGCAAAGGACGCAAAGCTTTAAAACAAGAGAAAGAGACAATGGATTGTTGATCCATGTTCCTGTTGAGTGATGTTCTTTTTCTCATTATAGTATTACCTTGTAAAAACTTCTTTTTTTAGCAAGATTTTTTACCTCTCCTTCATCCCCTCCTTGCGAAGGAGGAGTCGGGAAAGGCATTATTTCATTACCTCCCCTTAGTCCCCTCCTTGTGAAGGAGGGGAAAGAGGGGTGGTTAATTTGGTTGCGTCTTTGCGGTGAGATGAAAGCTTTTTGAAGAAATTAATTGCGGAGCAAAATATTGTTCAAGCCGACAAAAAGTAAACTCAGTATTTTTTTCCTGGTCTTAACGTTCTTGCCGCTCATTGTCATGAGACTCGTTGTTTACCCCATTACCTTTCAGTCCTTAAAAGACGAAATTATCAAAAATCTGGAGGGAGCGGTCCGAAAGCAGACGGAATTGATTACTAAGTGGATGGAAGAACGCACGGCTGATGCTCAACTCATTGCTAATAATCCCCTTGTCCTCCTGATTATGCAGTCGGTTGCCGGAAATGCTGGACATACAGACTTATTGAAGAACCTGGAGACGATTAAATACTTCGATTACTTATGGAAGGAATACGGTTCAAAAGAGGCATTTATTGCAGATCGTGATGGTATTATACGCATTGCGTCAAGGAAGGAACTTGTTGGCGCTAATATTTCAGCAAAGGATTATTTCCGCTCTTCCATCAAAGGGGCTTTTTTTACCTCCAACATCATACCTTCTGATGTCCCTGTTGAAAATGGATCCGGGACATTAGAGGCTGGTGTGCCCACCATGCTGGTATCTGCGCCAATAAAGGACAGGTCGAATTCTATTGTGGGAACCGTGATACTGCGGATAGACGTCTCTGAGATTAACACAATGATGCAAAATATCCATATTGGCAAGACGGGAGAAACCTATCTGATCAACGGATACGGATACATGCTGACAGAATCCAAATTTGTGGAGGATTTGAAAGCGCAACATCGGATAACAAAACGGTCTGCCCTGGAATTGAAGGTTGCCAACCCGCTGACGAATGTTATGACGAAAGGGGTAAGTGAGTGCCTGAAAGGTTCGGAGGGTTTCGATGCGGATGGGTACCTCGATTATCGGGGCGTGAATGTGATAGGGTTCTGGCGCTGGATGCCGGATTACGGATGGGGTGTGATTGCTGAGATCGATGCCGACGAGGGGTATGGGAAACTTTACGAATTACGTGATTATATCTTGTTTACCTTTGGATTGGTTGCGGTGGGTGTCATCATCGTTGCCTTCTTTTTGGGGAAGAAGATTTCTGCGCCGATTTCCTATATTACAGAGACAGCCAGGGAAATTGCCGGGGGCAGTTACCATGTAAGGGCACAGTATAAATCAGGTGATGAGATTGGTGCACTTGCAGGCGCAATTAATAAAATGGCTGAGACTCTGGAATCGAGGTCCAAATTGTCTGAACCTACCAACCCGCCTAAATTACCAGGAGAAATTTAGTTGGCAAGCAAAAAGCCACAAAGAGACCTATTTGACGCACAGGTGAAAACCACGAAAAAAGCCCCGCTGGCCGACCGGATAAGGCCGAGAAATTTAAAAGAGTTTGTGGGACAGGAACACCTCGTTGGACCGAACAAAATACTCCAAAGGCTGGGAGAAAACAAGGAACTGATATCTCTGATTTTCTGGGGGCCTCCGGGCGTAGGAAAGACAACCCTGGCCTCTATTATTGCCCAGTCGGTGGATGCCCACTTTGTTTCTTTTTCAGCGGTACTATCAGGGGTCAAAGATATCCGTGAAGTAATCGAAGAAGCCAGGGAACAACTTAAATATTACAATAAAAAAACCATTCTCTTTGTTGATGAGATTCACCGGTTTAACAAGGCGCAGCAGGACGCCTTCCTGCATCACGTGGAAGACGGCACCATAACTCTGATTGGCGCCACCACAGAAAACCCATCCTTTGAGGTGAATGCCCCGCTTTTATCACGCTGCAAGGTACTGGTGCTGGAACAACTCACCGAAGACCATCTAAAGGCTATTATGAACAACGCATTACAGGATGGGGAACGAGGTCTTGGCAACCTGAAAGTAGAAATTCAGAATGACGCATTTGATTTTATTGCTCGCCTTTCTCTTTCTCATGGAGATGCCCGGGTGGCTTTAAACACGATGGAAGCGGCTGTCATGCTTACGAAACCCAATCAGGAGGACAAGCGAACCGTAACCCTGGAAATCGCCCAGGAGGCAATGCAGCGGAAGGCGCTCCTTTATGACAAGGGTGGAGAAGAACATTACAATGTTATTTCGGCATTTATTAAATCCATGCGGGGAAGCGATCCCGATGCGGCCATCTACTGGCTGGCGCGCATGCTGGATGCGGGCGAAGACCCTCTTTTTATTGCGCGTCGTATGATCATATTTGCATCGGAGGATATTGGAAACGCAGATCCCGCTGCCCTTCAACTGGCAGTTGCCGTCAAAGACGCCTTCCATTTTGTGGGTATGCCTGAAGGCTGGATACCCCTGGCTCAGGGAGTCGCCTATCTTACCTGTGCTCCTAAAAGCAACGCTTCCTACATGGCGTATCTGGAGGCATTGAAAGACGTCAGGGAGAAAGGCGCATTGTCGGCGCCATTGCATATCCGGAATGCCCCGACCTCCCTGATGAAGGACATGGGATATGGAAAGGGGTACAAATATCCACATAGCTTTGGCGGTTACGTCGGACAGACCTACCTCCCCGAAGAACTTCTGGGAAAGGAATACTATAAACCTACCGATAATGGTTTTGATAAGGTAATCAAAGAGCGGCTTGAATTTTATAAAAAAGGGCGTAATTCCTTGAAATAAAGCGACTACAGTGAACGAAAAAAGAAAGTAGGCGTTCCTGCGGAAGCAGGAATCCGGACATTTGAATTATTTGCGCTTGAATATGATGTTTGTATTGAAATGGTTAATTATTTTGAATTTTAAAAAACCCAATGTATAATATTTTAGCTGATAATTTTTATGAGGGGGTGGGAATAGGGATGTTTGTGCAGAACATGAACGAAAGGAGGAGGACAACATAGTGCTTACTATTCTGGATTATGGTTGTAGTTATATTTGGTCATACAAAGGTGCAGTATCTATGTTATTTTTTTCCCATAAGGAGGAAGAACAATGTTTAAAGCAACCAAATCAATTATAGCTACATTTATTATAGCAATTTCCTTGCTTACTGCAAAAACGGCCTTTCCTGACACCTTCGGTATCATCAGGGAAGGTATAGGAAGGGATTTACAGGGCATTACGCGAAAACAGGCTGAGATTATAACAGCCTGGGTGGATGCCCGAAAGAAAGATATAAGGGTTACGGCCAATAACCTGCCTGCCTACCGAAGCTCGGTGATTCGTGATGATAAGGAACCAGACTTTACCAGGCCACTTGAATATCTCGCATTTCTGAAAAGCATATATCATTACAAGGAAGTTTTTATCGTAAATCCTGCGGGTACGATCGTTGTTTCGACGGATAAAAATTATATCGGAAAGGATGTTTCCTCTGCGCAGTATTTTCAGGAGGCAATTAAGGGTAAAACGTTTATTTCCGACATCATGCCTTCTACCGTGCCCATCGAGAATGAATTCGGTGAGTTGGAGTTAGGTCTGCCTACGATGTTTGCGTCAACCCAAGTCACGAATGATAAAATGGATGTCCTGGGGGTTTTGGTCTTCCGGCTTGATGTAAATGAGCTTATAAAATTAATAATACCCATGAAAGCAACGGAAACCGGGGAAATTTATTTAATCAATAAAGACGGCTACATGTTAACCTCATCCAGATATACAGCGGATCTTAAGGAAGACGGCCTTATAAAGAAGAGGACAACATTAGAATTGAAGGTGGCAAATCCCAGGACAGGAAATCTGACACAGGCGGTTCAGCAGTGTTTGAAAGGAATGGAGGGATACAATGATACCGGCTACCTCGATTATCGGGGCACCAGTGTGATTGGGTACTGGATGTGGCTGCCGTATCTTAATTGGGGTCTTATTGCCGAAATTGACATAGATGAGGCATGCAATGAGGTTCGTAAATTTTTTCAGGATACCACCATTAAAAATCTGCGGGGTCTTATGCATCGGCAGGTCGAATTGGTAAAAATGAGAATGGAGGGACATAAGAATAATGCCGCAGCGATTGCCCGTAAGCCGCAGACTATCCATTTTGCAAAGGGAGTGGCATCGGTGGATGAATTTGTAAATGCCCTGAACTATTTGGAGTTTATCAGGGACGAATATGGGTATAAAGGTATATTTATCTGCGACGCTGCCGGTGTCGTAAGGTTATCGACAGAAAAAAATCTGGTAAACATGAACTTTTCCGGCGAAGACTATTTCCTGGAAGCAAAAAAGCGCGGAATTTTTGTGAGTGACGTGAAGCCCGCGACTACACCGATTATGAATGAGTTCGGCAAGGTCGAACGTAATGTGCCTACGTTGTTTGTATCTGCCGTAATCAAGGACAATGATGGCGCCTTTGCCGGCGTCGTGGTTTTCAGGGTGGATACAATGGAGTTGAATAAACTCATGCAGAGTATGGAGATTGGTGAAAGCGGGGAAACCTATCTTATTAATTCGGAGGGGGTTCTTATCACAGAGTCACGGTTTGTAATTGAACTGAAAAGGAAGGAAATGATAAAAACCAGGACGGCTTTGGAACTCAAAGGGATTAGTCCTAAGTCAGGAAGGCTGACAAAGGGAATAGCTGAATGCTTAAGCGGAACCGAAGGGTACGATGTTACAGGTTATCCGGACTATCGGGGTGTTCCTGTGATAGGTACCTGGTGCTGGATTCCGGAATATGAATGGGGTGTACTCGTCGAGATAGACCTTGACGAGGCATTCCGCAAGAGTTCTGCCTTCTGGGGTATCAAGCAGTATTTCTAAAATCTGGCAGGGTAATGTAGGGGTTGAAGATCGTTCGACTGCGCTCACAACGAAGTCTTCAACCCCTGCATTTTTTTTCTTTTTACGCCATTCCTATAAGTTCATCAACCATAGAAGATATCTTTGCGAACCTTTCCTTTTGTATACCTCCGCCTACAGCCTTTGCTTCGGCTACCTTTCCGGCAAAAAAATTGGGGATAACCTCGTTGTCGCGTGTGTTTCTGAAGATGTCCCAGGCGTCTTTCAACTCCTTAAGCTTACCCTCGGTATTTGTGCCTATTGCTTTTCCCATTAAGGCGGAAAAAAGCGATATAGTTTCATTGGTGAGATTTTTTACCGTTGTACGGCATCCCTCTTGTTTTTGCTTGTCACTCTCACCGAGCATGGTAACAAGCGCCGTTCTTGCATCCACAAGCTTCGTCTTAAGGCCATTAATATCATCTTTGCTCACTGCCATATTTTATCCTCCTTAATATGTTGTCCTTCACCTTCAAATTCGCAGACAGTCCACACGGCTGTCCATGCGTGGCGAAGGATAATAGATAACTCAAAACTTAAAACCGGAGTCTTCAGATATGGTCAGCAGGAAACGAATTCAATGGGGTGCATGAAGACACTGTATGAAAATGCAAATATCATTCCCCTTTTATAGGGATGGCTTACGTGTCCTAATCCTTTATTTCCCCCTATGCTAGGGGAGTTATTGATTCTTATTGTAATTGAATGGCATGCTGCGATGACATTTCTTTTTGAAATGTACTGTGCATTATGAAAGGAAAATAGATAACCATTAATTTGGTAGGTTGGGTTGAGGAACGAAACCCAACATTTTATTTGAATGCTACGAATGGTTAGTATTGGGTTTCGCCTTGCTTAACCCAACCTACACAACTGGAAGTCCCCGTGAGCGCTCGATACGAGAGTCGGGTTGTGCGGTTTCGGTTCGAGAAGGTCGGCAAGGATGCTCCGCCCGAGAGGTTGCATTTCCAGGGATTGGGGGGACATGTCCCCTTTCGTTCGGCGGACAAGTCCAGGCACTTTGGGATAGTGGCGTTCAACGATCTGTGTGCTCATTGTAGTTCTCCTTTCGTACGTCACAGTTGTGTGTGAGTAGCAACCTAACGACAAGCTCAGCCGCGTCTCTAACGACGCGAAGCGTCGACAGAGACGTCGGCTGGAGTGCTTTGATAGGCGAGTTCTTTATAAACCTAATTTCTTAATTACTTTGTCAATTGGTATTGCAGCTTGATTTTTTGATTTTTCTTTTGCTGCTCTAAGGTCTTTTAAGTCCTCGTAATCATGCATAATTTCTTCAAGCGTCATAAACTCATCATAAGGCAAGACTACAAATTCTTTTTTACCTTTCTTCTCAATTAGCTGTGGATGTAATTTCATATTTTCACCTCTTCTTATAGGCTTCTTTTCTATGTTTAATCCTATGGATAATTATTTCCTGTCCTTCAATTTCAAATAGTATTCGATAGTCGCCAATCCTCAATCTGTATTCTGGTGTAAAATTGGTCAATCTGTAGTTTTTTTCTTTCCGCCTAACATTCATTTTTATCTTTATTCTATAAATGTCGGCATTCTATGCCTCGTTATGCGCACTGTCAAACGAAAATTGCTTAAATTGTATTGAAATATTGCATATATTTCTACAATATAGCTCCAAATTTATTAATATGTGGAATCTTGATAAGAACTTGGTCTCATTATGCCTTCAGCTTTCAAAGATTACCTTACCCAAAAAGCGCTGATTAAAGATAAATATGTGCCTTTTTACCTGAAGTGGGTCTCTGACTGTTATTCGTTTCTTAATGAACCTGCCTCTAAGGTATTAAACTCTGAGCAAATGAGTCGATTCCATAAATATCTGGCTAAAACGCATGAAGACTGGCAGGTCAAGCAGGCGAGTCAGGGATTACTTGGTTTTAGGCCCCATTTTCTTTTCTACTTTATCAACGATAAACTTGCTGAATGAAAA
>VGXX01000157.1 GCA_016873155.1 Planctomycetota bacterium
CCGCATTCTCGGACAACCTGTTCATTATTCAACAACGAAATGCCCCTTCAACACTTCAATCTCTTTCTGAAATTTTATCTCTTTTTACCCTCACTGCCCGAACATAGTGCCTGATGTTGTTGTCTGTATATGCATAGTCGCAAAAGCCGGAGTCAAACCAAACGGCCCACGCCATGCCACCCTTCCTGAAATCAGACGTCCATACCCTTTTCTGGCGTGGGTCAAATACCGGATCTATGTGCAAATCACCGCCTTTTTTTGCCGGTTCTATTAAAGAAATGGCCTCCTCCAGGGTTGGCAGACGCCAGTCATTATAACCGGCAAACCGCTCTTTGTTCAGTGCGGAAATATAGTTCTTCGCATCCCGGTAGTTCATATCATTCTGCGAACCCGCCTGCTGCCACATCAGGCAACTGACATTGTCATACACTACCTTTCCGTTTTTTTGCATTTCATACTTATGTGAAACGCCATGACCGGCAGCATTCCGGCGGAAATCAAACAACCCCTTTTCCCTCAGCATGGTTTGCACTACTTCGGGCGACAATGCCTCTTCCGGTGCAGCGCGCAATGCCGTTCCGGTAACCGATGCACATACCGGATGTGCAGTTCTCTCTGGTTCGGAAACGGCAGCTTTATTATGGACTATCGATATTACCACCCAACCGATTATTATGGGAAAAAGAATGCCTGGGATGAAAGAGAACCGCCCGTTCTTAGGCCGTTGTATGGTGTTAAAGTAATCTTTGCGCGGGATATCTTGCATATTTTTTCCGTTCAACCAATTTTGGATGGATATGTTTAAAGCATTATACTAAAAGATTGTTTATTGGCCTATTAATTAATGGTAACATTTCACGTGGAATTATGGATGGCTGCAAGGAGGACCACTAAGAAATGCTATTGACAATTTTCTACGCTGTACATATTATTGCATGGAAGAAATACCGTAATAAAATCTGTGCAATCTGTGTTTTTTATTGTTTGCACATAAAAACTTGACTCATTTGTGAAGATAAACAGTAGACAATGTGTTTAATGGATAAAGGAGGTAAAATGAAGATAATGAAATTTACTGCGATGAACTGTTTCATGGCTTTTGTCGTTATCAATTGCGCGACACCGGCATTTTCTACTGCAGGGGGTTTGATTGATATGGGCTATGGCAGCAGAGGCGGAAGTATGGGGGCTGGATCGGCACGTTCACAAGAACCTATCCAGCCAATTCCCATCAGCTTTGACTGGAACAGCGCAAAGATAGAATTAGGGAAGAAATTGTTTTTTGAACCCAGATTGTCCAAATCCGGCTGGATCAGTTGTAATTCCTGCCACAACCTCTCAACGGGTGGCGCAGATAATTTGCCAAGCTCTATCGGGCATAAATGGCTCTTTGGTCCGATAAACGCCCCGACTGTCCTCAATGCGAAATTCAATCTGGCACAATTCTGGGATGGTCGTGCTAAGAACTTGAAAGAGCAGGCAAAAGGCCCCATAGCAAATCCTATGGAAATGGCTTCAACCCATGAACTTGCCGTAAGTGTATTACAATCAATACCGGAATATGTGCAGTGGTTTAAAGAAGTATATGAAGACGAAACAATTAACATTGATAACGTTGCTGACGCTATTGCAGCATTTGAAGAGACGCTAACCACTCCAAACTCAAGATTTGATTCATGGTTAAACGGCTATGATGAAAAAATTTCCGAATCAGAGCGGGAAGGATATACTCTATTTAAGGGTAAAGGGTGTGTAATATGCCATAACGGTTTTGGAGTGGGAGGAAACTCTTTCCAAATATTTGGCGTTGCAAAACCCTATAACAAAGACACCCAAACCCTTGGTAGATACAACGTAACAAAAAACGAGAAAGATAAATACGCATTCAAAGTCCCACTGTTGAGAAATATAGCCCTGACGGCGCCTTATTTCCACGATGCCAGCACATGGGATTTGAGTGAGGCAGTGAATATCATGGCAGAATATCAGTTGGGAACAACGCTTACTGATGATGAAACGAACAAGATAGTTGCATTTCTGCGAACTTTAACTGGAGACCAACCTCCCATTATTTTTCCAACACTGCCACCCTCAACCGCAAATACTCCAAAACCCGTTCGGAATTGAGTGAGGGTTAAATTCCGTTTTTATATTTCTGGTCAAACGAATATCGGAAAACGTTAAATTTTTTTGTTGCAAATGACGGACACGCTTTGCTATATTAATAACGTAATTTACACAACAAATGTGATAATTAATAGTTACACAAAAATTAATTAGAGTTTTGAATAATTTATTTTATGTAAGGAATCGAAGTAAATGATCAATAAAGAAGTAAAACAGCGAATTATAAGTGACCTCAGAGTCCATGAAAGCGATACGGGTTCTCCGGAGGTGCAGGTGGCTTTGCTAACAGAACGAATTAACCATTTAAGCAGCCATCTGAAGGAACATTCAAAGGACCATACTTCTCGTAGAGGACTACTTCAAATGGTTGGGCGCAGGTCGGCTTTGCTTAAATATTTATCAAGCAAAGATAATGACAGATATAAAAAGCTTATAAATAAACTTGGTATACGGAAGTAAATCAAAGTATTTAGGAGGAAGTTATAGACCTATCCCAAAAATGCATAAAAAAATTCAAATCATTCATCCCTTTTGCTGGTCAAGGCAAATAATAAATAAAGTTGGAGGTATAAATGGCGTACTGTAAAGTAGAAAGGTTGATCGGCAAAAGAACCCTCAGTATAGAAGTAGGTAAAATTGCAAAACAAGCTGACGGTGCTGCTATCGTTCGATACGGAGATACGATGGTCTTGGTCACAGCAGTGTCAGCACCGGAAGAAAAAGAAGAAGCCGATTTTTTCCCTCTAACCGTAGATTACAGGGAAAAAATGTATGCCGCCGGAAAGTTTCCAGGCGGTTTTTTTAAGAGAGAGGGAAGACCTACCTTAAAAGAAACGTTAACCATGCGGTTAATAGATCGGCCCATCAGGCCACTCTTTCCAGAAACATACCTTCGCGAAGTCCAAGTCATGTCAATGGTTTTTTCCGCGGATAAAGAAAACGACCCTGATATCCTTGCGATGATTGGCGCATCTGCTGCTCTGTCTGTTTCAAGTATTCCTTTTTGCGGACCGACAGGTTCTGTAAGAGTAGGCCAAGTAAACGGAGAATTTGTTATCAATCCAACCCATTCTGAACTGGCGCTGAGCAGCATCGACCTTGTCGTGTCAGGAACGGAAGAAGCTGTAATGATGGTCGAGGCATCGGGCAAAGAAATCCCCGAAGAACAGATGGTCAATGCTATTATGTTTGGGCATTCCTTTATCAGGGAAATCGTACAACTCCAGAAGGAACTGTTGGTCAAGTGCGGAAAAGAAAAACAACCTATTCCACCATTAAAAATTGATATGGTCCTCACGGAGGAAATTAAAAAGGAATACTACTCAAAAATATTAGAAAGGAATCAAACGCCGGGAAAAGATGCACGAAAGCTGGCATTAAACGAAATACTAAAGGAAATTATAGATAAATATTGTACCGACCAAGAAGGCGCACCGACAAAAAAGACAATTAAGGCAATCTTCGAAAGAATTGAAACAATGATAGTCCGCGACCAAATCGTAAAAGAAGGAAAGAGACCTGATGGGCGCGGATTAACGAATATTCGCCCTATTTCCTGTGAAGTAGGCATTTTGCCCAGAACTCACGGTTCAGCTTTATTTACAAGGGGCGAAACGCAGGCTATTGTGGTAACAACGCTGGGAACAACCATGGACGAACAAAGAGTGGATACCATTGAAGATGAATATTCGAAAAAATTCATGCTGGATTACAATTTTCCTCCTTTCTGCGTCGGCGAGGTAAAACCTTTGCGTGGGCCAGGCAGACGTGAAATCGGACACGGAGCGCTGGCTGAACGGGCATTGGAGGGTGTGTTACCCCCGCCAAGCAAGTTCCCTTACACGATTCGAGTCGTTTCTGACATTATGGAATCTAACGGTTCGTCTTCAATGGCCTCAGTTTGCGGTGGAACCATTTCCATGATGGACGCCGGCGTTCCCATACATGCGCCGGTTGCAGGTATAGCCATGGGTTTAATTAAAGAAGGGAATAACGTATGCATATTATCGGATATTCTGGGAACTGAAGACCACCTGGGCGACATGGATTTTAAAGTTGCCGGAACGGAAAAAGGCGTTACTGCCCTCCAAATGGACATCAAAATCTCCGGAATCACAGAAAAAATAATGCGGGATGCCCTAACACAAGCGAAAGAAGGCCGACTTCATATCCTTCAGGAACTCGCAAAGGTTATTGAAAATCCAAGACCAGAGATCTCTGTCTATGCGCCAAAAGTGGTTCATATTAAAATTAATCCTGAAAAAATTGGTCTGATCATTGGCCCTGGCGGTAAAAATATCAAGAAAATACAGGAAGAAACTACTGCAAAGATAGAGATCGAAGATGACGGTACTGTCATTATTTCTGCCGCACTTACCGAATCAGCGCAAAAAGCCAAAACATGGATTGAGCGTATGACAGAGGAAGTCGTGGTTGGTAGAACCTATACGGGAAAAGTGCTTTCTTTAAAAGAATACGGGGCTTTTGTGGAAATAATCCCGGGTCATGATGGACTGGTACATATTTCCGAACTGTCTGACAGCTATATTGAAAGAGTCGAGGACGTTGTCAAGGTAGGCCAGGAAATTATGATAAAAGTAATTGGAATTGACGATCAAAAAAGAGTTAAGTTGAGCAGGAAGGCCGCCCTCAAAGAGAAAGAGCAACTCAACCCTTCCGGTGTTTAAAGACATTACACTTTACTTGACTATTTAAAAGTAGTATCAGTTAGTTTTAGTGAATCATGTAAAGATATTTAGTAAAAGGAGGAGTGGTAAAAAAATTACGAGTTTTATCCATTATTTATATCTTTTGTTCTTTTTAGGAGGAGAGAGAGGGCATAAAGGATAGAACATAAGTAGATGTGGATGTACATGTTTAAACTGTTTTAAGTTGTATTTATTCAATTAGGAGAGCAATAGTCATGGCAATAGGTAAAGTTAAGTGGTTTGATGCAAAAAAGGGTTTTGGTTTTATTGAGCAAGAAGGCGGTGGCGATGTTTTTGTTCACTATTCAAATATTGGCGGCGATGGATTTAAAACGCTGGAAGATGGAGAAAAGGTAGAGTTTGAAATCGTTGAAGGGGCAAAAGGATTGCAAGCTCAAAAAGTAACTCGCGTAGCCTCCTAAAAACAAATATATCAATAACATCTGAGAGCCAGGAAGAAAGCGCCAAGCCCGTCTTCCTGGCTCAATTTTTTTTATTAGAAAAATGTGATCCCGTATCTAATCGGTGCAGCAGCATCCATTATTATTTTCATTCCGATGGCCTTTTTCTATGTACGAAAGGCCATTGATAAGACCAGAAATCTTGAGAAAAGAGCAAGAGACTCCGAAAGATTGGCTTTTATCGGCACCCTGGCAGGAGGACTCGCCCACGAAATTAAAAATCCGCTGAGTACGCTCAATATCAACCTTCAGCTTCTTAAAGAAGAGATGGAGAGTATGCCGGGAGAAAACAGCAAAAGAGTGTACATGAAGACACAGGTCTTACAAAAAGAAGTACAACGCCTGGATGAAATCCTCAATGATTTTTTAAGATTTGCGAGGGGACAAAAACTAGAACTGAAAGACCATGATATTAATGAGATTTTGGACGAGGTGGTCGATTTTGTTACGCCTGAAATCAAACAAAAAAAGATATTGATCCTGAAAAGCTACGATGCCAATCTCCCTCTGTGTCGCATAGATAGCAATCTCGTGAAACAGGCGATTCTGAACATCATTATCAATGCCAAACAGGCAATGGAAAATGGCGGAGAACTTATGGTTCGTACATCCCTGGATAAAAAATACGTACAGATAGACATAACGGATACCGGGTCAGGCATTCCCAAAGACATTATCGATAAAATATTTCAAGCCTATTTCTCCACTAAAAAGACGGGGACCGGTCTTGGTCTTCCCACAGCGAAGCGTATTATCGAAGACCATAAAGGAACGATTTCGGTTCAGAGTGAAGAGGGGAAAGGAACCAACTTTTCTATACAATTACCCATAAATTTAACAATTCATTAACGCCTATCAATGAACCAAACTGTTATTCTTGTTATTGATGATAATGAAGAGCATGCAACTGCTACAGCAGAGGCATTGCAGAAGGTGGGATGTAAATGCCGTATTGCTACGAGCGGTAAAGAAGGATTGGAAATCATCGAAGCCGGTGGGGTCGATATTGTAATTACCGACTTAATTATGCATAACATCGATGGCTTACAAATACTCAAAACAACAAAAGAAAGATTGCCTGAAGCGGAAGTAATCCTGATCACCGGTTATGGCACGGTTGAAACTGCCGTAGATGCCATGCAAAAAGGAGCGGCTACCTATCTTTTGAAACCCATCAACATTAATCACCTCCGCGCAGAAGTCGGCAAGCTCGTCGAGAAGCAGAATCTTATAAGAAGTAACAGAGAGTTGCACAAACAGCTTGACGAAAAATTTGGGCTGTCCGGTATTATCGGGAATAGTCAAAAGATGCAAAAGGTGTTAAGCATTGTCAATCAAATTTCCGGGACTACGGCTACGGTACTGATAACGGGTGAAAGCGGTACGGGGAAAGAACTCGTTTCAAAGATTATCCATAATAACAGCCCCAGGAAGAATAACCCCCTGGTAATCTTAAATGCCGCCGCTATTCCTGAAAATCTCCTTGAGAGCGAACTTTTCGGACATGAGAAAGGCTCTTTTACAGGGGCCATGTACCAGCGGAAAGGAAAATTTGAGTATGCCAATCACGGCACGTTATTTTTAGATGAAATCGGAGATATGCCACTTTCCACACAGGTCAAGCTATTACGGGTAATCGAGGACGGCGTAGTAACGCGTGTCGGCAGCAATGAGTCCGTCAAGGTCGACGTTCGCCTGATCGCCGCTACAAATCAGGATCTTGAGAAACTTATAAAGGAGGGGAAATTTAGAGAAGACCTGTATTTTAGGCTGAACGTCGTTTCTATCAAATTGCCTCCTCTCAGAGAGAGACTCGATGACATTCCATTGCTCATGGATGCATTTCTCCGTGAATTTTCCCAGACACACAATAAAAAAGTCACGGTTATTTCTCCTGAGGCACGAAAGATTCTGTATAAATATTCCTGGCCCGGAAACGTGCGGGAATTAAAAAATTGTATCGAAAGTATGGTTGTGGTAAGCAGGAAAGACACCATAGACAGAGAAGACATACCGGATCATATATTACAGCGCAGCGGCGAAATATCCCCAACACCCGGTCTGGCTGCTGGAATTACCATAGAAGAAGCCGAAAGGGAACTCATCAAAAGCACCTTAGCCACGGTGGGCGGAAACAGGGAAGAAGCGGCAAAGATGCTTGGCATTGGCGAACGCACCCTTTATAGGAAACTGGATCGCTACGGTCTTAAATAGGAATTTAATAAATCGTAACAATTTAGCTTTTTGAAAAACAACATTCATCGTATTTCCCGTAGGGGCAGGTTTGAAACCTGCCCCTACACAGTGCGGTAAAATAGCATTATTAT
>VGXX01000158.1 GCA_016873155.1 Planctomycetota bacterium
ACATCCTCCCTGCGTCGCGTCTGCCCGTAAAACAGCGCCCCTTCACTGATTTCAACGTTCAGCATCTCTTCGAGGCAGATTGCCTGAGCGCACAGTTGCACCCGGTCACAGTTATCCATCTTGGACTTCCCCCGTTTGTATTCCACGGGAAAGGGGATCCATTTTCCGTCATCCATTTTGTGAAACTCCACCACATCCGCCTTGCCGATTAATCCAAGCCTGAGCGAGCGCAAAGGCACACCGTAATCAATGCGCACCTTGCCCCTCACTTCCCGGTTTGCCGTGTCAACCTTGTCGTGCATAATCCTGCCTTCGGCAGTAAACAGGTTTTCGCTCCAGAGTTGTTCAATGTGAATCAGTGCGCACTGTCTTTCGCAGAACATGAAGTGCTGCAAGGCTGAAAGCTGGATTAAATCGTCTTCAGAATAAATCAAGTCTTCTTTCCCCCATTACGCATTTGTGAGCGCGCCCGATAGAGTCTTTCCGTAAAGCCGCCTTCCTTCAAAAATTGTTGTTCAAGCCCCTGAAGCTGCCGCCCCAGAAGATAACTTGCCTGGTTGATCAGGCAAATCAGCGTGTTCGCCGCAACCTCAGGTGTAGCTGTTTTCAAAGAATAAGGATCTGACACGTCTGACTTGTCCGACGAGTCTGACTGATACTTTTTTCTTACTGCCAGCGCTTCGGGTGAATCTTTAGCCCAGATGCGCAACCCATTCTGGCGAAGAAACGCCTGATAATCCAGCAGCAATTCTTCAAGGCTTGCACGGGCAACACCTGTCAGTTTTAACTCCATCTTTTTTGAGGTTGCAGAGGCCATGCTGCCTTCGGCGATGTTCTGAACGCCGCTCCGGGCTGCCTGCACCATCTGATCGTGGGTGCGGGAACGGCAGTCAATGAAGCTGTCGCAGAATGCCACCGTGGCGTCATACACAATCTCCGCCATTTTGTAAGACTGTAGCTCCCGATATCCGCCATGCGGCGGTATGATCTGAGAAAAGTCTTTTGGGTTGGGCATTTGTATTGTCCCCCTATACCAACCGAGTTAAAGTCACACCTTTGTACCCAACTGAATCCAACTTGCCGGAATCAGGAGATTTAATTTTACTTTCGTAATCTGAGAAACTCCTCGGTGAGCCGCCTACAGCGGGAACGTTAATTAGTTCTAACAGCTTATGAGCTGGAGCATTGCCGGTCCCTTTATCATTATCGTGACTAAAAACGTAAATGCCTCTGCAAGCCATCATCCCACGGCTGGCTGAGCGGTCTATATCCCACATGTTTTGAAGCGCTGTCCAGAAAAGCTCCAAATCTTCGTTTGACATACCGGTATCTTTTGCAAAACTCGGCGTAAAAAATCCATTAGACTTGTATAGACCGTATGGCAGAAGAGCTTTGCGTCCCATTGTTCCTGTGGTTGGCTTCTCGTCTTCGCTTTCGCGGGGTTTGTCGCCGGGATTTTCAAGAGCTACCCTTGTAATAGAAATATCAAGCGGAACAATGGGATCAATAGACCTTCCAAAAGTTAACTGGACAGGTCCCCTCACTTGACCGCAATTATATCCTTCATTCTTCTTACCGACAAGTACACCTCCAAATGTTCTAATATCGTAGAAGTTTTCGCACATCCATTTACGTGCATCATTTACTTTGGAATCAGAACCCTTTTCAGCTTTCACTTCCTCGTATGCCCGTTTTTTATGCTCAACAAGATAATTACGGTTTTGGATGTATATTTTATAGTTATTTTCATTACCGTGATACGTATCAATCCAGTTCCGCACCTTCCGCTTCAAGCACACGTCTGTCACCATGCCCTGCATTGTCTCAGGATCAACACGCGGCAGGTTCCCAGCATCAGGGTCGCCGTTTGGATTGCCGTCAGTTACATCAAACAGTAAAACAAAATCATGCCGTTTTGTTACATCATTGATAATTGAATTACTCATTTATAACCTCCTCTTTATTTTTCTTGTTCTCTTTTAAATTCTTATAAGCTATAGCGTCTGCAATATCTTTTGCCCTTTGATGGTAGTAGCCGAGAGCAAACAAACCTTGTTGTTCAAGGTTAAGTGTTTTCGGGAATGACGTCAGGTTTGGGTAAGTAATATTTGTGATCTTTGCCTGAAGGCCTTTATAAGCTCCTTCCTTCTCCTTACGTAGTTTTTCAAGATTTGCCTGCGCCCTCTGTAAAAGTATTCCAAAGACAGATGCAGGGGCGCTGGATGCAGACCCGTAAAACCGTCCGACGACTGTAGTATTCGTTTTGCCCTGCGCTTCATACTGAATTGATTCAATGACTCTAAGCAGTCTGCCACACAGATAAGCAGGCTCTTTGTTTGTCAAATCAAGTTGTTCCATTTTTCCCTCCTGAATAGTTTTGTCTGTTTCATTTGAAAACAGAACCATTTTTATTATTGCTGCATGATTTTTTCTTACATCTTGTTCAGCTCTTGTTCTTTTTACCGCCTGAAAGAGAAGCCAGTCTGGAAGTGGATTTCTATCAAGGGCACATTTCAGCATGACTCTTGGAACATTCGGATTAAGCTGATCATAATCAGGTTTTTCTTTCTTGCGTGGAACAGTGGCGGCAGAAAGCCAATAAATTCCCAATGGATTATGCGACTCTCCATTTGGCTCAACAATCCTTTGTAATGTAAAATATCGAGCAAGATTTTGTTTGACGCTTGACACTGTTGTTTCAAGCCAGTCCCTCACTGCTACACGTGACCCGCTTGCAGAAAAGGCAGACGCATAAAACTTTGTCTCATCAACAGCCACCGCAGATTCTCTCCCCTTATATGCGGATTCAATAAGCACCTGCACATCTGCCAGATTCGGCTTTGACAGCAACGAGGCAAAAGAAAACTTCTCTCCCCTTATATGCGGATTCAATAAGCACCTGCACATCTGCCGGATTCGGCTTTGACAGCAACGAGGCAAAAGAAAACCCCGTCTCCTCTTTTGTCCAGAAGATATAAACCAAGGGACCAACGGCAATATGGGTATTTTCATCCTGCAGAAGCGCATTGGCGGCTTTTGCATAATCTTCCACGCATCTACTGCATGTCGGTGCGATTAATGAAGCTTCAAGTCCGAAAGATGTAAAGGCATTTTTATTTGCAGATATGATAGCGTTTCCTTTGGATTTTCCTTGTGGTATGGATTTTATTTTGAAGGGATGCCGCTTTACAGGTATGCAAGTTTTCCCACAAATATGACATTCCATTCCCGGTGCAGCAACGCTACTCTCTCCATTATCCGAATCTTCTTCGTCTTTTTCTTCTAAAGTAAATTTCCAGAATTTCTTAGCCCAAAAAGATTTTATTTCAGGAACGTCTATTAAAATTTGCCCGTCAACACGAAAAGTAAAGTTCATATCAACATTAAAATCATCGGGGAACCATTTTTCATCCCACCTTTTCAGATAGGAGCTTACTACCTTAACAGCAGGGTTATTGGTTTCCTCAGCGCACAAATCAAGTAAATTGAGATAATCTTCATGGCATTTCCTTGCAAAAGAAACACGGTCTCCCTTCTTTCCTTCCTTTGCTTTGCCAAAGGTGTACTCACCATCATCAGCAAAAAGTTTTGATCTAATAGCAGTGCTTGTGCGTTCTCTGAAAGGAGCTAATCGGGCCTCTCCTCTGTCCTTTTTCCTGCCAGTACTAAAAGTTCCAACGAAATTGGGGACGGCAGTAAATTTTGAATCAAGGTCTATAATCCAGCGGATTGCTGTTTTATCATATCCGGTTGGAGGCAACTCCCTGCGTTCAGAATATTCGACCAGTCTTTGCAAAAGCATTTACATCCCTCCTTTCTTATAGAGTTCTACTGGCACTTTCAATACGCCATGTTCAAGACGCGCTGCGAAGAATTTTGGAACGGCATTGCCTTTTTTTATCTCATGTCCTTTAGAGTCGTGATGCTTGTAAAGAACCTTACCTTTAGGGTCTTCTGTAATTATCTGATCAAACAGCATAAGACCGAGATCATCAGTAAGATCAATCGTTTTATCGTTTCCGTCAGGCTCGCCGAAGAAAGCAGTAAACTCCCTGCAGCCGAGATACGGCATGTGATAACATTTGCCGGATATAACCCTTCTGTTGAACTGGTCTCGGTATGCCGCCTCATTATTTCTTGAATAGGATTTTACTGAAACGTCAGCTTTGATTATGTAGGCAACATCGCGCAGAGCTAATGTATGCCTCTGCGCCCTGTCATCTTCAGCAAAATAGCCTCCTCCGTTTTTCATCCAACCCTTTGTCGATGATACAACCGCCTTATTGTTTACCTCGTTGCGTAGTATAGAATAGTGTCTTATTTGCTTCAAAACATGAATTTCACGCACCCGCCAGAAGATCTCAGGTTTCCAGAAAATAGCCTCCAGAACACCGCGTGCCGCTGACGGCGTCATCACGGGATAGCTTACCCTTTCCGCCTTCATCTCTGGCCTTGTAAAACATGCGAATTCTCCCCAAACTTTTACTTCTAACGGCGGTTCTTTTTGCATATCTCCTCCTTTCAATTTATTAATTACACAACGAACTCTTCCGGGTTTCTGCCGGATGCCATTAAGCCTCTTACTTTGTCATAAGCACCGCACCACTCATAAAGCCCGTCTGCAATTTCTATTATCAAGCCTTCAAGCTGGAATTGCTTGAACTTATATTGTTTGATATTTATCATGTATGGTTGCAGTTTACGAAGCGCAACAGACGGCGGCATATATTTGATTGAAGAAAAGATTTTGTCCACCTCATTATTCTTTTCGTCAAACCCTCTATATCTTACAACAACTGGTATGTTTGCATCATCAATCATTTTGAATTTGTCGTCAACAACCTTGTAGTTAAGATTTTCCCTTGATTCCTGAATTTTCTTGGCGTCTGTATTTACGGCTTGATAAAGTTTTTTAAAGTAATCTTCATAAACTTTGGGGTCATGAAAATCAAACCCCTCAAGATTCATGATGCTAAATGCGGTATCAGTCCCTGTCCGGTAGTCACCGGGCACCATCTTAGCGTCAACAGGATTAAATACTACTACATGACCATGTTTTTTCATTTTTCCGTTCCTATTACAACGTCCTGCAGCCTGAACAATCCTGTCAAGCGGACCTATAGCCCTCAGTACCAGAGGGAAGTCAAGATCAACTCCTGCCTCCACTACCTGAGTGGAAACAAGCCGGCATGGTTTCCCCTCATCCAAAAGTACTCTGACTTTGCCGAGCACATCTCGCCTGTGTGCTCCACATAATAGCGTAGACAGGTGTAATACAGACGGCTCATCAATAGCGCTTAACAGCGACACAGCGTCATCTTTTGTATTTACAATTGCCAGGCATTGGGATGTCTGCCTCATCTTTTCCGCAACTCTTCTCCAATCCCATTTTTCATCTTTCCTTGGCTTTTCGTAATCAACCCTTTTCATCACACAGAAAAGTTTTCCCGGTTCTTCCACAATCTCCCTTATTTCCTTAATTCCTTTTAAATAAGGACTGTCTTCCAATGCAGGCTGTGTTGCAGTACAAAAAACAACCGTAACTTTATAATGGTCAACAAGCTGTCGCAGGACGTCAAGTATTGATGCAAGCAACTTGGTCGGCAGGGTTTGAACCTCATCAAGAATAATGACGCTGTTTGCAATATTATGGAGCTTACGGCACTTGCTTGTTTTGCTTGAAAGCAGGCTTTCAAATAGTTGTACAGTTGTAGTCACAATTATCGGCGCATCCCAGTTTTGAGCTGCAAGTCTTGCCCATGACGTACCGTTATCAACATTATCCGATTCATCATAGATAACGGCGCTGTGATGTTCAAGAACCGCTTCCTTGCCAAAAATACCACGATACACATCCGCAGTTTGTTCGATAATACTTGTGTATGGAATAGCAACAATAACCCTGTCCATTCTATGCCGGATCACATGCTTAAGCCCAAAAGCCATACTGGAACGGGTCTTGCCGCCTCCAGTTGGAACTGTTAATCTGAAAAATCCTGGTGGCAGTTCCGCTGCATCCAGGCAATTCTCATAGACTTCGTTACGAATAGTATTGAGTTGGTCGCTTGACTTATCGGTAATTTTGCTCTGGTTTTCATCGAAACACTTCCAGAGTTCTGTAAGAGGTGGATAGACGCCTCTCTTTTCAAGATTTTTCTGGTTAAAATGAGATTCGGTATCCAGAAAATCGGCGTCTACTAATGAAGAAAACAGCATTCGAATGAAAAATTCGGCATCAAGGGGTGTTTTTACGAAGTTGGGTGGCAAAAGACTCGATTGTGGTTCAATTTGTATCCCTTTGCTTTTTGCTATGCTTACGGTTTCCTGGGAAGCTGAAGAATTGGATTTTTCCAATAGCCAAATCGTTTTTAAATCTACACTATTTGGGAGACCTCCATGATGTCCGACAATGAGAAATACTAAGGGTTCCAAATGCTTCTGTGCTAGCAACACTCCCGCACCTTTATGATCAGGTCCCCGATGTGTCTTTTCTGGTTCTCCCTCGCACTTTAGCAAGTACTCCTGAAAGGCGGGCTGGAATTTTCCCAAATCATGCCACAAACCCGCCCAGTAAGCCAGGTCACCAGCACCGAATTTATCAGCAAATTTTTTAGCCAGCCCGGCTACCTCTTTTAAATGGTCAACAAGTCTGTGTCTCTGACCTTGTGGATTAGCGGAATGGGCGTAGAATTGTTTCATGACGGGGAGTTCCTTTACTGCACAACCTATCAATGGGATTCTGCACTTCACATGTGAGTTATAATTAACACACTTTTCCCCAAACGACAACAAGGAACCTTCAGCCTGGCGTTGATCGGGATTCTACCCCAAATAAAATTCCGCCGCAACCAAAATTGTTCTTGAAAGAATCTTTCCTTTTTGTAGAATAGCTGAAAATTTTAGATTTACAATTCCGGATTTATGATTTTTTCTATCTAAAAGGGGGAGACTTACCGTGAAATACATATATACCGCCGAAAACTGCCCAAAATGCGAGATTTTAAAGAAAAAATACAAAGGTGAAGGTGTTCGATTTGTTGAAAGAAATGCAGACCGGATTAAACAGCCCGAAGATGAAATCGACCGGGAGGCGCTGGTTCAGGCTTCCATGCAAAATATGGAACTGCCGGTTGAGGTTGATATGTAGCCACAGAGGGCGGAGAAGAGGTACGAGGCAAGAAGCAGGAGGCAAGATATATTAGGTATCGAACTGCTGCAGGCTATGAAAAATGCCAAATGTTTAGGTTCAATCGTGGACGATTGAACCAGCGCGAGACATTTACGAGTTGCGATGTACAATTTACAATTTTCAAATCGTAAATCTAAAATCGTAATTCGTAAGTTTTACCCCTTTACCAGCCCCCACCGCTCACGGATGCGCTGTTCTACCTTTACGAAAAATAGCCTATCGACGAGAATGCCGATTATGATAATTACAATCATCACGGCTATGACCTGGCTCATGTCATTCAGTTCCCGCCCGATCATCATGAGATGTCCCAATCCCAAACAGACAATCAATAATTCACCCGCCATGAGTGAACGCCAGGCAAAAGACCATCC
>VGXX01000159.1 GCA_016873155.1 Planctomycetota bacterium
ATCTCCGTCTTCACATGCGTGCCCTGGATAAACCCAGCGCTCGCTACCCCACCTACCACCACCGACACTCCCACCACCAACGCTCCTAACAATCCCTTCCCTTTCATCGCTTCTCCTTTACCTCCTAATGTCTTCTAGGAATATTGACCTCAATCCTTATTAATACACTTCTTCAACTGCTTTTTAAAAAATATATACCTAATACAATTCAATCATCTAAACTTTGATAGCCACCTCCTTTCATAACCTTAAATTATTGTTTTAAAGATACCTTATTAGAATTTAATTTACATAAGTAAAGGGACTTGGCAAGAGCGCAATAATTGTACCATTGTATTGCATTTGTAAAATATGAAGCGTAACTACTTATATCAAAAAATATTATATACAGATTGAATCTATAGCATTTTTTGAAATAAAAGACTACAAATGGTCACTTAGGAATGAATTAAGCTTAGTATAACAGTTCTATCTATTTAATAATAGACGCCATAAGGGGGATGACTATTTATGGTCACGAAATGTCCTATTGTAGTCATGCTATTATGACAACACTTTTTCGAATAGTTGTAATTTAATCAATCTATTTCGCAGTGTTGTTCTTGGGATGCCTAATATCTCTGCCATTTTAACTTGATTGCCATTTGTTTTTTGATATGCCCATTGGATTAGTCTCTTTTCAACTTCAGTAAGCGCATCTTGTAAATTTATTTCTTGTTTATTGGACAAATCCATCGATAATAAATCCGTGCGTATATCAACCCTCCTCAAATATTCCGGAAGCGTTTCTATCGAAATCCCTTTCGATTTAGAAAATGCAACTGCGTGTTCGATAACATTTTCAAGCTCTCTCACATTTCCAGGCCAATTATAAGCCAGCAGAATATCCATCACTTCCCGCGAAACATCCGGAAGTGCATCTTCATACTGAGACACAAACTTCTTTAAAAAATAGTTGATTAAGAGCGGAATATCTTCCTTCCGTTCCCGCAGTGGTGGAATATTAATCGGCACCACATTCAACCGATAGAATAAATCTTCTCTGAAATATCCCTCTTTTACGTGTTCCAAAAGGTCTTTCTTCGTTGCACAGATAATCCTTACATCAACACCCAGCGTTTCCTCACCGCCAACCCTTTCAAACGTCCTCTCCTGAAGCACTCGCAAGAGTTTGACCTGCATATCCAACGGGATATCATCAACGTCATCCAAAAAAATCGAGCCACTGGTTGCCAATTCAAATCTACCACGTCTGGTTTTAACTGCTCCTGTAAAAGCGCCTTTCTCATGCCCAAAGAGTTCACTTTCCAATATCTCCCTGTTTAATGCAGCACAACTTACCCTGATAAAGGGACCATTTCTTCTCATGCTATGGTAATGAATGGCACCGGCTATTTTTTCTTTCCCCGTTCCGCTTTCCCCCCGTATCAGGACAGTTGCATCTCTATCAGAGACGCTCTTTACAGTCTCAAGCACTTTTTTCATAGCCTCGCTCTTTCCAATAATGTTGCTGAACTCAAACTCAGACTGTATTTCTCTTCTTAGACGATTTACCTCAGCAGTTGTATTCTTATAGTATAGCGCTCTTTGAAGTTTGATAATTAACTCGTCGGTAGAAAATGGTTTTGAAATATAATCATATGCCCCTTCTTTGATAGCTGATACGGCACTTTCGAGCGTCCCATAAGCCGTCATGATGACGACTATAATTTCCTGATTATGTTTTTTAATCTCTTTGAGAAAATCCATCCCGCTCATTCCAGAGAGCCTCAGGTCGGTCACCACAATATCATACTCCTCCGATTTCACCATTTTTAATCCATCAAGGGCATTATCCACTGATTTTACATTATATCCTTCCTTTTTTAATTGGCTTTCTAATGATATCCTCATGAGTTTTTCATCATCGACTATCAGTATCTTACCACTCATAAATCACTCCCTGCTTTTTTATAATATCGCCCCGTAAAACTTCTTTTTTGTAACTTTTGGAAAATAGTGACGTGTGACGAATGGCGAGTGACGAGAGAAACGTCACACGCCACCTGTCGCCCGCCACCTAAGCTAATTTTTTTCTATTTTAGGTTGTTGCTTTGCCGCTTTATAATTGAACCGCCACTTTTCTTACCGGCAAGCAAACAAAAAAGGTCGTCCCTTCACCCACCTTGCTTTCAACCAGTATATTTCCATTATGATCATCCATAATTCTCTTACTGATTGCAAGCCCCAACCCGCTTCCCATCTCTTTTGTGGTAAAAAATGGATTAAATATTTTGTTGAGAACCTCTTCTTTGATCCCGGTTCCGGAATCCGTAATTGTAACTTGTATATTCGATGGCTGATGATCACAATAACCGGTCTTTATTATAAGGCTGCCGCCGCTTGACATACTATCCAGCGCATTTACAATAATATTAATGATTACTTGCGAAATATTGTCCGCATCTCCGTATATTTCAGGCAATTCTGGTGATAAAACTTTCTCCAAACGGATGCTTTGTTCTTTTATCCTGTGGTCTACAAACCGCAGGGAACTTTCAACAATCTCGTTTAGGCTATGATTGGCCATATGCGTAGAATACGGCCGGGAAAACGCCATCAACTGTTTGATAATTACTTCGATACGTTTCAATCCCTCGGACATTAAATCGAGAAACTCCAGGTTTTGTGATGTATTTCCTGGTTCTTTCTTCATCATCTTTACGAAATTCTGCAACCCGCCGAGGGGGTTATTTACCTCATGCGCAACACCGGCGGCCAATTCCCCAACAGCAGCCAAACGTTCGGCCTGAATGAGTTGCAACTCCATTTTCTTCCTCTCGGTAATATCCCTGCAAATCCATTGGATTGTCTTCTTTTTACCATGTTCAATCACACTTGCACTTATACTGGTTGGAGTAAGTCTCCCGTCAATATGCTGACAATCGATGTTATCCAGCATCCCGGAACCTGTCTTATTTATAGTCATCCACAATTGTTTTGCCCTATCACGATCATATTCAACGACTATTTCCCATATTTTCTTTTTACTCAGCGCATATTTAGAACAGCCGGACACCTCTTCTGCCTTTTTATTCGAGTCAATAATCAGCGCAGAATCAACGTCCAGGGAAAAAATCGCATCATTTGCCAGATTAATGGACTCCCTGTATTTTTCTTCGGATTCCCTGAACTGAGTGGTTCTTTCACGAATCTTTTGTTCAAGACCCGCATAGGATTCCTCAAGCTTTTCAGCCATCCTGTTGAACTCTGATGCAAGGATACCCACTTCATCCCGTGATTTAATTAAAATACGATGCCCAAGTATTCCTTTCCCAATAGCATTCGCCCCCTGAACTAACTGAAGAATGGGATGCGTAATCCCGTGAGCGAGAATAAAAACGATAATTACGATAATCACCACACTCACTATCGCAAGCGTAATAACCTGATTTTTTAATTCCATGATGGGCATGAATGCCTCGGATGTATCCTGTTTTACAATCAAACCCCACTTCAACTGCGGTATGTACCGAAAGGCCAGGAGGACATCTACTCCCCTATAGTCAAAAGCTTTTAAAATACCCTCTTCCATCGCATCTAACATAAAAGATTCTGGCACAAGCGACTTCGCTGCAATACTCATTTTTAACGCTGTATCCGAAATATGCCGCGTATCGTTAAGGAATAACAACTTATCTCCTTCCCGCCGCACCAATAATGTCTCGCCTGTTTCTCCCCTATTCGGCCAGTCCTGAATCAACTGTTCGATAGAATCTTTCGTATTCACGCGAATGAGTACGATACCATTAACGACCTCAGTTTCCTCCATAGTAATCGGGTCAGTTCTCTTCATCGTGCCGAAGATGGTCATTCCAATTTGTTTCGTATAATCCGAATAGTGAATATCTTTAAAGGGAATCCCCTGATTTTCTAAAACACTGAGGTAATACTTGTAATCAAAATCTATTAACCCGATATTTGATTCGTTGGTAGATATTGTAATTTCACCATTTTCTACGTCCAGAATGGATATTTCATCACAATAGATAAACTTTCCCTTGAGTTCCCCTAAATATTCCGAAAGTCTTTTATAATAAACTTTACCAATCTCCGATTCTTTCATCCTCCCAATCGTGTGAAATGCCTTCCGCAGGTAAAGCAAGTTTGAAAAAGATATTTCTAAAGATTTATTGGTTGAAAGAACGCCAATATCAACAATTCGCTCTTGTAACCACGTACTAAGCTGCGTTTTTTTCAAATCCGCAATGGAAGTAAGCTTTTCAACCACTCTTTCGTTTAACGCCTTCTTTCCACTGTTGTACGCTGTACTGCTTACAATAAGGATAGGAATTGTCGTCATGAGTATGAAGTAGCAAATAAGCTTAACCTTGATACTCTTAAAAAAACTAACAAAGCCCTTTATCCTGCCGCTTTCTTTAACCATTTCTAAATATGTCCCATAAGTTTCTTAACCTTTTATCAGAGATTATATTGCCACATCATTCTTAAATAAAGCATATTTTCTTCGTCACTTCCACGCGACCGGAGCTTTTGAAATATTCTTTAATTGACATCACTTGTTTATATTATTATAATCCCGAAATTGGAGTTTCAGCCAAATGCTTCTTCCGGCCACATACGGACGAAAGAATGATACATTACAAAAAATTTTAACACAAAAGAACATGAAAAATACTCCCTATACAACCAACGGTTTAATCATATTTCTCTTTATTATAATTTCAGCTCTTCTTCAATTCAAATCAGTACAGGCAGAAACCCCCAGAATCCCCTGGCAAATGTTTCGCGGAGATATCCAGCATACAGGTCAGAGCGAATACAAAGGGCCGCAAACCAATAATGTAAAATGGGCATTTAAGATCGACACGCGTATCACCTCTTCTCCGGCCGTTGGACTGGACGGTACTGTCTATGTTGGTTCCATTGACGGCAGGCTGTATGCTGTTAACCCGGATGGCACTACAAAATGGGCTTTTCAGGTGGGCGGCGAAATAACCGCCTCGCCTGCTATTGGAGACGATGGAACAATCTACGTCGGCTCCAAGGACAAAAAGATGTACGCAATCACCCCGGACGGAAAGCCTAAGTGGACATTCACAGTAAATGGCGTCATCCTTTCCTCGGCAGCAGTTACGGCTGACACCCTTTACTTTGGATCTGACGATAACACCCTCTATGTCCTGACCCTTGACGGTAAATTGAAATGGAAATTTACTGCCAAGAGCAATATAACGGCATCACCAACGCTATGGACTGACGGCACCGTTTACCTCTTTGAGACAAGCGGGGCTATGCATGCATTATCTCCTGATGGAGTGGAAAAGTGGGTAAAGAGGGTCGGCACGGGTGTATATCCATCCTTTTCTTCCCCTGCAATCGGTTCCGATGGAACCGTATATGTGGGCACAGACAGCGGCAGGGTTGTCGCCATAAAACCTGACGGCAACGTCAAATGGTATGTGAATACCGGAAAGGCAGTTCACAGTACCCCTGCTGTCGTAAAGGATGGAACGATTGTTTTTGGTTCATACAACGGCTTTGTATATGCCGTTTCTCCTGATTGCAAACTCAAATGGAGTTTCAAAACCAACACATGGGTGGAATCGTCCCCCGCCGTCGATGCCGAAGGGACTGTTTATATTGGTTCAAGTGACGGGAAACTCTATGCCATCAATGCAGATGGCACCCTGAAATGGTCATTTCAGACCAAGGGCGAAATCGAATCGTCTCCAGCCATAGGACCCGATGGCACCGTTTACATCGGCTCAAACGACACCCACCTGTACGCTATAGGCGGCACACCCCGGACCACAACAGCCCCTCTTTTTGAAAAATAATTTTGAGTATTAAACAAAAAAAATCCGCATAGCAAACATACAATCTGAATCGGAAATTAATTGTAATATTACAAGACCCCATTTCCCGACCTTTGGGGTTATAAGGCTGCCGTCAGTGGGCGTACTTCACGTGCTACCTGTTCGGATAAGAAATCTTCAGCAATATCCATATCATACCGACTTTGCAAGTTCATCCAATAACGAGGGCTTTGACCAAAATAGCGCCCTAACCGCAAGGCAAGTTCTGCAGTTACGGGACGTTTGCCATGTACCACATGATCGATCCTCATAGCGGGCACGCCCAAATCCTGTGCGAGACGGTATTGTGATATTTTTAATTCACCGAGTAATTCTTTCAAATATATCCCAGGGTGTACGGGTGCAATACGATGCTTAGTCATACTTAACTCCTTAATGGATATCTAATTTTCATTGACACATTCCGCTATCCCGATTATATTCGTACCATGAAAGAAATGAAGCCAATACCTTACAGACACAGACCCAGGGGCTTAACTATTCTCTATGAAGACAGTGATATTATTGTTATCGATAAGAGCGCCGGTTTATTGACGGTAAAGGCAACGTATGAAAAAGAAAATACAGCCCATCACATTCTAACCAATTATATACGCAAAGGCAGCTTTAAATCAAAAAAAGAACTTTTTGTTGTACACCGGTTGGATCGTGACACATCCGGCGTCCTTGTGTTTGCCAAGAGTTTTGAAGCCAAAGAAAATCTTAAACTGCAATGGAAAAGTGTTAAGAAAATATATGTAGCAGTGGTTCATGGAATATTAACGGAAAAAAGCGGGACAATCACTTCGTATTTAGCGGAAAACGAGGATTACGAAGTTTCTTCGGTCAAGGATTCGAGAAAAGGGGAATTAGCAAAAACCCGTTATAAAGTATTAAAAGAAGCAAGGAAATTTAGTTTACTTGAAATCGAATTGTTAACGGGCAAAAAAAACCAGATACGGGTACATTTCTCAGAAAAGGGACATCCACTCGTTGGTGACGATAAATACGGCAAAAAAGACGGGGCGAAGAGCCGTCTTGCCCTTCATTCACACTATCTGACGTTTCGACATCCACACAGCGGCAAGGAACTAACCTTTGAAGCCGAGATACCAGGTTTTTTTAAAAGTTTTTTTGATAACAGATAAAAAACAAGCGTAATAGCTCACCGCAGAGGGCTCAGAGAACGCAGAGAAAAACGGAATTAGAAATATCTTGATAAGGGGTTTATTGGATTATAATATACTACAGTTATGCATTGCGTTGTAAAGAGGGACGTAAATGAGCCCAACAGTGTTTCGCTACAATCAATATAAATTCTTATTTTTTTCACGAGAAGAGCGAAGGATGCATGTGCATGTATGGTCTCCTGATGGGGAGGCAAAAATACGGTTAGAACCTGAGATTGAATTAGCGGTAAATAAAGGGTTGATACAGAGCGAAATCGGCGAATTGCTTAAAATAACAAAGGAACGAATTCATGAAATCAAAGAGAGTTGGAGAAAGCACTTCTCACGTTGAAGTAACCAACATATCTAATCACGGGATATGGCTGTATATCAAAGATACGGAGTATTTTTTACCATTCGAAGATTTTCCGTGGTTTAAGGAAGCGAAGGTAGGTGAAATAATGGAAGTGGAGCTTTTCCATGGCAATCACCTGAGATGGGAAAAACTGGATATAGA
>VGXX01000160.1 GCA_016873155.1 Planctomycetota bacterium
CTTACTGCATTCGAAATATTCATAATCGTTGTATCGTTGAGCCGTCAGTTGTTGTTTTTCGTGCAGGCGGGTGATAAGCCGCCGGTAATTGTCGATATCTGAGGTTTTTGGCACAGAGTCCTCGTGGGATAGCCCGGTAAAATGCCGATTCCCGGCGCCCAGCGGCTGACGGTCACGCTTTTTGATCTCAAAATCCCTATGGGGAATAATCGTTTCGTAAAGGTGGCTGATATATCCATCGCTGAGGAGGATAACGGGGCTCATGGATTCCTCTGCCGCATTAAAGGCATTGACCGTGAATTTGTAAAGTTCAAAAACAGAATTGGGGTAGAATACGATGGGAAAATAATCCCCGTGACTGCCGTGAATACATTGAATAACGTCCCCCTGTGCCGGCAGAGTGGGCATACCGGTGCTGGGTCCCACCCGTTGAACGTTAACGATAACGAGCGGCACCTCCATCATGTGTGCCAGTCCTATGCTTTCCTGCATCAGAGAGAATCCGGGACCTGAGGTGGCCGTCATCGCCTTGAGTCCAGCCAGGGATGCGCCTATAACGGCGTTCATGGATGCAATTTCGTCCTCCATTTGCAGCACCTTGATGTGCTTTTTGTTGACCATCTCGTGGATAATTTCAGAAGCGGGCGTGATGGGATAACCCGCAAAGAATTTTAAACCAGCGACTTCAGCCGCCATTGCGATGGCCTGATTACCCTGTAATAACTGCTTTGGCATCTATCTCCTCGATTTCAATCGCAAAGTCCGGGCAGTAACGCTGGCACATTTTGCAGGCAATACACCTTTCCAGTTCCATTAACATCTGGTGTCGAATTTCCAGATTTTTAACAGGGCAGAAATTTACGCAAATACCGCAGCGCTTGCAGTATTCATGATTGATATGCACAATCCCTTTTCTCTTTCGAGCCTTTTCTTCAGGCATTAATTCCTCCAACCCATTCATTAACATGGGGCTTCATCCTTCCGTCCACCTGCGCCATTATCTCAAATATTTCCCGATGACTCAATGCCTTTTTATAGGGATGGTGCAATTTTCTGTTGTAAGAGGCATAATTAGGTTGAGGTTATCCAGCGCCATGATATAATGAAACACCCATGAGATATTCATGACAAAATCACACCGAACAGTTAAATTTTGCTTCGAACCGAGTGATTCGTAATAGTAACCTTCCGGCGCTATCTTTTATTGTTATGCTACAGACAAAAAAGGGAAACTCGCCGGTATTGTCCCTTTAACAAAACTTATGGTTTTTTGACATGGTAATTACAAATGTACATGAGAACATTTAAAAATATTTCTTTTTATATACTTATTGCTATACCACAATTCTTTTTCTTTATTCCTTATATCGTCCTTGCAGATGAATGGATTCTGGAATCGCAAACAGCAAAGGATACGTGGGGCTTGGAAGAACAATCCCCAAAATACGAGTGGGGCTTGGAAGACCTGACATCGAAACATGAAAAAAGCGATAGTATTATACTCCACTATGATGGTAAGACATGGAACTGTATTTACAACGGTTACGGTGTGTGGCTCAATGGTATCTATGGATTCGGGTCTGCGGATATCTTTGCTGTCGGTGATCAAGGCGTTATACTTCATTACGACGGCACAAAATGGAATAAACTAAAAAGCAATACCAATTACTTATTGTTAGGAATATGGGGCAATAGAAAAGATAACATGTACGTTGTCGGGATTAATTCCAGCAGTCACTACAATCACATGCTGGACGTATCGTATGGAAGAAAATGAAATAACGATGATTAATGAATAAACATTGCCATTTATACATGGATTTGGGTGAAATGTTATTGGGTTAAATATGTTTGACTTATCAAACAATTTTGATTAGAGTATTAACCAATTATTCCATCTTACTTCATAACTTATTAAGGTGGGAAGACTAAAATATTTTGGATAATTCGGCAGTTAGAACAGAAGGACTTACAAAGGTTTACAAGGATTTCTGGAGACGCAAAAGTGTTTCTGCGCTGACAAATCTTAATCTAAATATCGAACGTGGCGAGATATTTGGATTACTTGGCCCGAATGGTTCAGGTAAGACGACTACGGTTAAATTATTGCTCGGCCTCCTGTTTCCTACCAGTGGTAAATCATGGTTGCTGGGATATTCTTCAGTCGATTTAAAAGTTAAAAGTAAAATAGGTTTTTTACCCGAGGAATCCTATCTCTATAAATTTCTTAATGCAGAAGAAATTCTGGATTTTTACGGGAAGCTCTTTGATATTCCAAAAACAGAAAGAAAATTGCGGATTGATAAATTGATTCACGATGTGGGATTAAATCCCTATCGGAAACGTCCGTTGAGCCAGTATTCAAAGGGTATGCTCCGGAGAATTGGCCTGGCACAAGCCATTATAAACGACCCTGATTTGGTAATATTGGACGAACCGACAAGCGGCCTTGACCCTATAGCCAGTCGTGAAATTAAAGACCTTATATTGGACTTTAAAGAACAGGGAAAGACCGTTATCCTGTGCTCGCATTTATTGGCAGATGTGCAAAATATTTGTGACCGAATTGCCATCCTCAACAAAGGCGTTTTGCAAGTGATGGGCAACGTTCGGGAATTGCTCTCTCAAAAAGATATCATTGAGTTTGTGGTAAAGAATCTTTCAGATAATGACATTCTGGAGGTTGAAACCTTTATTAAGAGCAGGAGCGGCGATGTGCTGTCCATCAACCATCCTGCCTCTACCTTGGAAGAGTTGTTTTTAGCTATCATACAACAGAGCAAATAAACTGTTCTTTTACTTGGTAAGATGATACTAACAATTGCCGGTCATACTTTTCGTGAGGTAATCCGAAAAAAAATATTACACGTACTGATTGGCCTTGGCATCCTTATTATTATTGTTTCACCCTTTATTCCAACAACAGATGAGCCTGATGCCAGAGTCAAAATGATGCTGGTGGTATTTTTTCAGGTGGTGGTATTTCTGTGTATCGTAGGGGTAATTTTCCTTTCTGCCACATCATTACCCCACGAAATAGAAGACAGGACGATTTATGGTGTTTTATCAAAACCTGTCTCAAGATTGAAAATTGTTGCAGGCAAAATAACGGGTTTCGCCCTTTTATCGGTTTTGGTATTGATAATTTTGGGTCTGGTAAACGTCGTTGCCATTCAGCGGATTGCATCAAGATTACCTGAAGAATTTCGGAGTATTTTAAAAGCCAGGAACGAGTTTGCCGCATCACGGTTTTCCATTCAGGGTAAAGTGCATCATGTACGCGAAGGTATTGCATGGATTGAAGGAGGAAGAACGGGAATTGCGTTATGGAGTTTCTCTGATCTTTACAAAAAGCTGGCTGACAAATCTTCCCTTGAAGTTGAGTTCAATTTAAAGATAGACTGTAGCAGGAAAGATGTTGATGCGATCCCATTGGTTGTGGGAATAGAGGATGCTGGTGCGGGTCAATGCAAAACCTCAATTTTATCAGCAAAGATAGACGAGCCGTTAACGATAAAAATAGACCGTGAGATTGTAAAAAAAAGCGGTACCATAAATATTACTGCTTTTCCCATGCATAGTATGGATTACATTGGTGTTACGGGGGAAGATGCCAAACTGTACTCTGTCCAAAAAGGTTTTATATCCAATTATATAAAGGCTATGGGTGTAACCTTTTTGAAATTTTTGTTGATCATAACTATTGCGGTAATGGGGTCTACGTATCTGTCCGCGCCTGTGAGCATCGTATCGGCCCTGGTTGTTTTTTTGTGCGGGCATATTCTGGACTTTGTTAAAGATTTTTCTTTGGTAATTCAACGGTATGATGTGCATGAACATGCTTTGCCACCGGTGCTTAAAAAACCCAATATTCTTTTGGTCTATATAGAGTATCTTATTAAGAAGCCTTTGGAATGGGTTTCGGTTATTTTGCCGGATTTTAAAAGGTTTGATAGCCTGAAATTTCTCTTGAAAGGCATAAATATTTCCTGGGAAACGGTTGGAATTTCTGTGGGATATACTGCATTATATGCAGGTATTTGCCTTTTCATAGCATCTGTAATATTTAAAAAGAGAGAATTTTTATAAGCACGATTGATGCAACGGAAGAGGATCGTTCTTTTAGCAGCGCTCATTTGTGGTATTTTTTTTGTCAATGTATATATCGCTTCTTTTCATGAAATACCAAAGACTGCGGTGTATCGTTATGACCCGTCGGAAAGTATTCCACTGCTTCTTCTGGGTGGGCTGCGGGGGATTGCGGTGGATTTTCTCTGGGCAAGGGCTATTGCCCGGCATGAGGAAAAAAAATATTACGAATTATTGACGATCAACAACCTGATAGCCAAGTTACAGCCTGACTTTCCGGCCGTCTGGATTTTTCAGGCATGGAACATGGCTTATAACATTGCCCACGAATGGGATGCCGCACGAAACAAATGGAAATGGATTCATACGGGATTAAACTTTGCAAAGAAAGGAACGGTTAAAAATCCCGCGAGCGGTGATCTGTTCTTTGAACTTGGGTATATGTATTTGCACTTGTTTGATCACCGTGTTTTTAAATATGCAGAGTATTATAGAGAGCAATTAAAGCAGGAGGACGGAGAGGATAATTACGAAGCATCGCTTTATTGGTTACGAAGGGCGCTTTTGCATGACCCTAAATTGCATAACGTTTTAGCTATAGAAAGAACTATTTGCCATGCCTTATGGCATGCATCGCTGTGTGCCGAAAGAGAAGGAAATATTGACAAGGCGCTCCAATATGCCGAGTCAGCCTTAAATGAGTGGAAGGCTTACCGTGTAAATCATCCGGATGATACTTCGACTGATGTGAATGAATTTATGAGCACAATCGGTAAGAAAAAGGAATTTTTACAAAGTTTGCCGAAGAGAGACGTTTGGTAGTTAATTTTTGACAGGATTAACAGGATGATCGGGATGAAATAAGGCAGCTTTTATCTTGTTAATCCTGTATATCCTGTCTAAAGTATCTGAAATATTACGAAAAGAGAAAGGAGAAGAATTCAAGTCGATGAATAGTTTTTTACGTAAATTTAAACCTGTTTTTAGAAACAATCGCGTTAGCATTGTAATGATACTGTTAATGCTAACTATCCTGATCCTTGGGGCATCAAGGTCAGGATTATTTTCTCGCAATGTCCAGGCGCAAACTGCGCTAATGGCCAGCGCGGAAAAACCCATGTTTGAACTTGGCGAGTCCGCTCCAAAAGACAGGCCTTTGTTCGAGCTGGAAGCGCCGACACATAAGGTGTCCGCAGATATACCACACTCAATACCCAGATTGTGGTGGATCGCACC
Organism: Planctomycetota bacterium; assembly: GCA_016873155.1. GTDB lineage: Bacteria > Planctomycetota > Brocadiia > Brocadiales > Brocadiaceae > Wunengus. Next base: position 5,326 of record VGXX01000160.1, read on the forward strand.
GATTGGCGCGCTGTTTGCCCTTTTTTATGCGCGAAAGTTCTACAAGGAGGTCATGAAGGCGCCAGAGGGGAACGAAAAAATGATTTCGATAGCCAGTCATGTCAGAGAGGGCGCTTATGCCTACCTGAAACAGCAATACAAGGTCGTCGGTATATTTTTTATCGGCGCATTTCTTGTCCTTCTCTTCATTTCCTTCGGACTGCACTCGCAATCAAAGGTAGTGCCTTTTGCATTCTTAACCAGCGGTTTCCTGTCCGGGCTTGCGGGTTTCCTTGGGATGAAGACAGCCACCAGCGCCAGTTCAAGAACGGCTGAAGGCGCAAGGAAATCCCTGAATCAGGGACTCCAGGTTGCATTCAGAAGCGGTGCCGTAATGGGGCTGATCGTCGTGGGTATGGGGCTTCTGGATATTTCCTTATGGTTTTTTGTGTTCCGTAAGTTTACCGACATCTCATTGCTCGATATGGCAATGATGCTGCCGTGCTTCGGTATAGGCGCCAGTTCCCAGGCGTTGTTTGCAAGGGTAGGCGGTGGAATATTCACCAAGGCGGCAGATGTGGGCGCTGACCTGGTGGGTAAGATAGAGGCGGGTATTCCTGAAGACGATCCGAGAAATCCCGCTACTATCGCCGATAACGTTGGAGATAATGTCGGTGACGTTGCAGGTATGGGCGCTGACCTGTATGAGTCGTATTATAATTCAATGCTGGCCTGCGCAGCGTTGGGAGTGACCGCCGGCCTTGGTATTGCCGGTATGGTTGTGCCCATGATTTTGGCAGGGGTGGGCATCTTCCTTTCCATCATAGGCATTTACGCCGTTAAGACTAAAGAAGAAGCGTCACAGAAAGAACTCTTGAAGGCATTGGGAAAAGGAATCAACCTGAGTTCCATTCTAATCTTGATTGTCTCAGCCGTAATTATCAAGTTTATGCTGCCCCACAATTTTGGTGTCTGGGGTTCAATTGTAACAGGATTAATAGCGGGGGTTATTATTGGTAAAGGTACGGAATACTATACCTCCTCCAATTACTCGCCAACAAAGGGCATTGCCGAACAGGCAAAGACAGGTCCTGCAACGGTTATGATTGATGGTATTGCAACGGGTATGATGTCTACGATTATACCCGTTATTACTATCTCCATTGCAATCTTGTTGAGTTATGCCTTTGCGGGTGGTTTTACGAATATCTCCCTCGGTCTTTATGGAATTGCCATCGCGGCAGTCGGTATGCTTTCAACATTGGGGTTGACGCTTGCAACCGATGCCTATGGACCTATTGCGGATAATGCCGGTGGTAATGCCGAGATGAGCGGCCTCGAACCCTATGTGAGAGAGAGAACCGATGCCCTTGATGCCTTGGGAAATACAACGGCAGCAACAGGAAAAGGCTTTGCCATAGGTTCTGCGGCGCTAACAGCTATGGCGCTGATTTCCTCTTTTGTTGAACAAATAAAGGTCGGGTTAGAAAGGGCGGGGGTACATGTTATTCAGGTTGCTGGGACTTCAATTAATCTGGCAAGCGCCAAATTATCCGATCTTATGGATTACCTGGATATCACCCTGATTAATCCAAAGGTGTTAATAGGTTTGTTCATAGGTGGTTTGTCTGCGTTTATTTTCAGTGCGATGACGATGAAGGCTGTAGGCCGTGCTGCAAGAAGCATGGTGGAAGAAGTCAGGAGACAATTTCGAGAAATTGCTGGTATTATGGATGGAACAGGCAAGCCTGATTACGCCGCATGTGTGGCTATCAGTACCAGAGGGGCGCAGAGAGAGATGTTTGTCCCTTCATTACTTGCATTACTGGTGCCCATTGTGACAGGGTTAGTATTAGGCGTAGCTGGCGTCGTGGGACTTTTAGCGGGTAGTTTAACCGTGGGTTTCCTGTTGGCAGTCTTTATGGCAAATGCAGGCGGAGCATGGGATAACGCCAAAAAATACATCGAAGGCGGTGCATTCGGAGGAAAGGGTTCACCAGCGCACAAGGCCGCTGTTGTGGGTGATACCGTGGGTGACCCTTTCAAAGACACGTCAGGTCCTTCTTTGAATATTTTGCTCAAGTTAATGTCTATCGTGGCTGTTGTATTTGCTGGAATTATCATTAAATTTTCACCTA
>VGXX01000161.1 GCA_016873155.1 Planctomycetota bacterium
TGTATATCATCTCCCAAATTGCCGGGGCTTCGCTGGCAGGTCTTGCGTTAAAAACCCTCTTTCCTGATGCGGCTAAAACCGTTTATCTGGGGACGTGTGTGTTGGCGCCGGGGGTTTCTATTGCACGCGGTGTATTGATGGAATTTATTATTAGCTTCCTTTTGATTTTTACCATTTATGGTACGCTTGTGGATAAAAGGGCTTCGGCTGGATTTGCCGGAGTAGCTGTTGGTTTGGTGGTGCTCTTTGGAGCTATGATTGGCGGCACGATCAGCGGCGGTGCGATGAACCCTGCCCGTGTGTTTGGCCCCGCCATTGCGTCTGGGCAGTTTACCCATCATTATGTCTGGTGGATTGGCCCTATTCTGGGAGGAATTGCAGCGGGTTTTGTTTATGATAAACTCTTTGCCGAGAAGAGAGGCAAACCGTAATTTATACAAAATAGGAAGAGTCATGTATTTGTTAGTTACATGACTTTTTGGTAGCATGAATCAAATAAGCGGCAACGTGCAAATTTCTGTTCACACGTTGCCGCTTTTTTATTGAGGGTTTACCAGTGTTTGACATTGATACTGTATTAAAGATTATCCAACACGAGAATAAACGTTTTGTTGAACCTATTGTCACAACTATTTCCAGGAAACGAACACCGTTTCACGTCTTAATCTCCTGTCTCTTAAGTCTGAGAACCAAAGATCAGACTACCAGCGAGGCTTCTCGTAGGCTCTTTGCTATGGCGGATAATCCGGAAGAAATGATGAAAATTCCAATTCCAAAATTAGAAAAGCTCATCTACCCTGTGGGGTTCTATCGGACAAAGGCACGAAAGATCAGGGAAATTTGTAAAATTCTAATTGGAGAATACCACAGCAGGGTACCGGACGAAATTGACGAGTTATTGAAACTGAATGGTGTGGGGCGCAAAACGGCGAATCTGGTTGTAACTTTGGGGTACAAAAAACCCGGTATCTGTGTGGATACGCACGTTCATCGGATTACCAATCGCTGGGGATATGTCAAAACGAAGAACCCTTACGAGACCGAATTTGCGCTCCGTGAGAAACTCCCCAAAAAGTATTGGCTCACCATCAACGATCTCCTTGTCACTTGCGGACAGAACATCTGTGTCCCTATCTCCCCCAAATGCAGCATATGTCAGGTTAGTACGTATTGCAAAAAGGTGGGGGTGACACGTCATCGCTAACAACAGTTCCATTATGTAAAAGACCAGAGGCCAATTTATGGCGGGGATTATAGACTTGTTGCAAGGATTTGTCAATTCTTAAAGATTTCCTGGATAATTTTCTGTATTTCCAGGTGGACTCCCTTACTGCCGGCGATAATATCGCCGGTTTTCAAATATTGATTGCCGCCATGAAAATCAGTAACCTCGCCGCCTGCTTCCTTGACTAAAAGAGCGCCTGCCGCCATGTCCCACGGCGAAAGAGAGCATTCAAAGAAACCCCCAAAAATACCTTCTGCAGTATATGCAAGGTCGAGACATGCCGAGCCGCCCCGTCTGATGCCGGTGGCATGCATGAATAGTTCCTTAAATACCTTGAGATAGTTATCAATTATGTCTTTTATCCTGAACGGAAAACCCGTTGCAACGAGGGAAGTGTTTAAGGTGTTGGAGCGTGAGACGTGAATACGTTTGCCATTTTTAAACGCCCCCTGACCCTTGATGGCAGAATAGATGTTTTCCTTGAGAGGTTCGTAAATGAGACCTACCGCCAGTTCTCCTTCGATTTCTAAGGCAATGGAGACGGCAAAGCACGGCAGTCCGTGGATATAGTTCAAAGTGCCGTCCAGGGGGTCAATGATCCACAAAAAATGGGAAGCGCTTCTTTCTGCCAAAGATTCTTCGGCCAGTATATCATGGTTGTTAAAATGAGACCGAATATGACTTTTGATAATTTCTTCTGATTTTTTGTCCGCTTCGGTAACGAAATCGTTCTTTGCCTTTTCGTCAATCATGGATGGACACAATTTCCTGAAGCGCTCCTTGAGAACAACACCGGCAGTGAGCGCCGCCTCTCTTGCGACGTTAAGATATTTATTGAGGTCATTTGAATTTATTGTCATTTTTGCTATCTATTAAATCAGGCTCTTGCCGGTGAGGGTTTTATATGCATTGAGGTACTTTTCTGAGGTCTTTTGAATGATGTCGGGAGGAAGGGTTGGCGCAGGCGGTTTTTTATCCCAATGGATACTTTCGAGATAATCCCGAATAAATTGCTTGTCGTATGAGTGTTGAGGTACTCCGGGTTTATACCCTTCAAGAGGCCAGAAACGCGAGGAATCGGGCGTAAGCGCCTCGTCTATTAAGATTGTTTTATTGTCCTTCGTGATGCCCCATTCAAACTTGGTGTCGCAGATGATGATACCCTTATTTTGGGCGTAATCGCTGGCATTGAGATAGACCTTCATGCTCTTTTCTTTCAACTCTTCAGCAAGTTTCTTACCGATGGAATCTACAACCCTTGAGAAAGAAATGTTTTCGTCGTGTCCACTGGTTGCCTTCGTGGAAGGGGTGAAGATGGGTTCCGGAAGCTTTTCGGATTCTTTCAGTCCAGGCGGCAATTTTATTCCGCAAATTGATTGAGTCTTTTGATATTCCTTCCACCCAGAACCCGCAAGATAACCACGAATCACGCATTCGACAGGTACGACAGCTACCTTCTTTACCAGCATGGAACGGCCATCCAGGATGTCCTTGTGCTGCGTAATAATGCTATTGTTCATGTGTTCAATCCGGGTGGTAATGAGGTGGTTTTCAATAATATTTTGGGTATATTGAAACCAGAATTCGGAAAGTCCTGTAAGCACTTTGCCTTTATAAGGAATGCCGTTTGGCAGCACCACATCAAAGGCTGAGATGCGGTCTGTTGCGACGATTAATAATGAGTCGTTAAGTTCATAAATATCGCGTACCTTGCCGCGGTTGCAAAGCTTGAGTTGTGGAATATTAGTGGTAAGCAGGGTGGTGGTTTCTCTGTTCATTTATATGGTTAAGTTTGGGATATATTGTTTAAGTTTTGTCTTAATCTTATTTAAACCTTGAAGGTTGGGTTTTAATGACAAAGCAGTTTTCAGGTGTAAGAGGGCATTTTCATAGTCTTTCAATTTGAGATAACACTCAGCCATTTTTTTATAAATAAAGGCGCTTTCATTTTTATTCAGTTTAAGTTTTAGCACCTTTTCATAATAGCCTAAAGCCTTTTCCGGTGGGGCAGACCTTGTCAGTTTACGACAATAGATATTTCTGATTCGTTCTTTAATCTCAGCGGCAAGATGGCGACGGTGATGAATGTCTTTCCCCCGCTCGTAGATAAATTCGTAAAATTCAATCGCAACCTCATGTTGTCCAAATTTTTCATATGCCTCGGCTAACAGGAATTTGCAGTCAATGTAGTCGCGGTGTTTTAAATGCAAAAGAAATTCTACTTCAGCGTGGTCTTTTAATAAACGTTCATAATTTTCTATCGCACTCCGAGCGTGACCATTTAAAAGATCGTCAAATATAAGGCGTACCTGCGCATGAAGACCTGAGTTTTCAGCCTGTGTATCTTCTCTTTTTGTGTGTCTTCGTATTCGGCTATTCTGCAAATGATGACTGTACAGTCTATCGTATCGTTCGCGAGTTGCGGAGTCAGAGAGCGTCTTGTAAGCCTGTATGATAACCTTGGTTTTTGATTCAGCCCATAGTTTGTTTGGTCCGTGAATATCGGGATGATATTTTTTGATAAGCGTTCGGAATGAGCGTTTTATCTCTTCCGAACTTACTTCTTGGTGTACTTCGAGAATGTCGTAATAATTTACCACGGTTGATATCATTTAGATTATGACAATTACCACCAGGCTGTCTCAGAAATAACTTTACTATGCCGATCATTTCTTGCTCCGGGCTTCTTCCGTTGCAATGACGGTGTAAAGAAGTGTTAAGGACAGTACAAAAAATAAAATGAAAACAAATTTAAGAAATTATGCTAACAGCTATTTTGTCCTGTGTCAATAGCCTTAATAAAAATCAGCGTAAGATAACTTTATTCGTACCGCAGGGTTTCAACCGGGTCGAGCCGTGCGGCTCGTAAAGCCGGGTAAATACTGAATACCACACTGCTTGCAATGGCAATACCTATGGTAAGTATAATGCCTCCGGGATTCACTACCGTTGGGATCTGATTGAAATAATACACCTCCGGTGGGAATGGTTTCCAGCCCGTGGTATTGTACAGGAAATTTTCCAGCCAGTTAATCCTGAAAATAATGGACAGCCCTAAAGCGACTCCCACACTGGCGCCAATACTGCCAATAAGCAGTCCATTTAAAAGGAAGATAGACATGATACCCCGGGTGGTTGCCCCAAGGGCTTTTAAAACACCAATGTCCTTGGATTTTTCAAGAACAATCATGGTGAGGATGGCAAGGATATTAAATCCTGCTACAACAATGATGAAAAATAATATAAATGCCATTACGCGCCTTTCCAGCATAACTGCGGTTAAAAAAGTTTTTCTGGCGTCTTCCCATGTTTGTACATAATATTCGAAACCCAAGGCAGCCTGCAGCTGGTCTCGCACCTGGTTCGCATAGCGATAATCATCTAATTTGACACTGATACCGCTGACAGCGTCTTTTTCTTTTGAACCGATAAGTTCCTGAGCCACAGCAAGGGGGATGTACACATAGTTTTTATCGAAGTCATACATTCCCGATTTGAATTTCCCGGCAACAACGAAGGCCTTTACGCTGATTTTATCCCATTCTTTTAGCGTTACCAGCACAACCTGCTCTCCATTTTGGATAAAACTTCTCGGGTCTTTTTCTGGTTCACCCGGCCCGAGTCTCAATAATTCCGTACCGCCAAAGGTGCTTGCGGTATTTTTCTCCCCGTGTGTTTTTAGCAAGTCATCAGGTTGGTTTCCGAAGGGAGTGATATATGATTCGAAATCGCCCACGCTTGCCTCTGCATTCGGATCAATTCCTTTGAAATAGACGAATTCCTTCCTCCCTCTTAATTTGATAAGCGCCGGACCTTCCACATAGGGTGCACAGGCATGCACATGCTCAAAGGTTTTTACTTTTTCGATGACCTGCTTGTAATCTTCGAGCCCGTACATCCCGCCTTTTAGGATGATGATATGTGCCAGCGTGCCCCGTATTCTGTTGCGGAGTTCGCGGTCAAACCCGTTCATTACCGACATTACAACAATCAGAGTCATTACACCAACAGCAACTCCGGCTATGGCAAAAAAGGATATCTTTCTGCTCCGTAAATAGCGTAGACTGACGAAAAGTTTATACATAAGGATAGAATTTACATTGTCATTTCACGTTGTTAAATATATAATTCCAAAATTCTAGCATAACTAAATTATTCCAGGCAATGAAATAATAAACTTGTCATATTGGAGACACAGGATGTTATATTTTAAAACAGCAGGAGAATCGCACGGAAAATGTCTGATTGCAATGGTTGAAGGGTTTCCGGCGGGGGTATTTATTGATGAAGCGGTGATAAACGCCGAATTGAAGCGAAGGCAAGGTGGGTTGGGGAGGGGCGGGAGAATGCAAATCGAAGAGGATCACATAGAAATCCTTTCCGGCGTCAGAAAAAATGTAACCCTTGGCAGCCCAATTTGTTTGATGATAAAGAATAGGGATTTTAAAATCGACGAATTACCAGCCGTTACCAGGCCACGTCCAGGTCACGCTGATTTGGCAGGTGTCATAAAGTACAATCAAAAAGATGCACGAAATATATTAGAGCGGGCAAGTGCAAGAGAAACTGCTGCAAGGGTAGCAGCCGGAGCACTGGTGAAAATTTTGCTCTCTCAATTTGGAATAGATGTTTTTGGTTACGTAAAAGGGGTTGGGGGTATTAACTCGGATAAATTTCTTAGAGACATAAGAGTCGGAAGGCAAATTCGTGAAAAAAGTCCAATGTATTGTGTAGATCACGAAATCGAGGCAAAAATTGTTGAAAAGATTACAGCGACTACTGAAAAAGGAGACTCCCTCGGCGGCATTATCGAAGTGATTGCTGTGGGATTGCCTGTTGGGTTGGGGAATCATACGCAATGGGATCTGAGATTAGATGCGAGGCTTGCGGGCGCGTTGATGTCTGTTCAGGCAATCAAGGGTGTTGAGGTGGGGTTGGGTTGTGACGCAGCTAATAAATTTGGTTCAGAGGTGCACGATGAAATTTTTTATGAAAAATCCACGAAGAATAAGCTGTTAACGGGTGGATTTAAAAGGATAACGAATAATGCAGGAGGAATAGAAGGCGGTATAAGCAACGGGGAACCGATCGTTGTGCGGGCTTATATGAAACCTATTCCTACTTTGAGGAAATCCTTGCGGTCTGTAGATTTCTTGACGAAAGAATCGATTACAGCTACCTATGAACGGTCTGACGTGTGTGCAGTTCCCGCAGCTTCCGTGGTATGTGAGGCAATGGTTGCCTTTGAAATCAGCAAGGCTTTCCTGGAAAAATTTGGGGGTGATAGTCTGGCTGAGGTTAAGAGAAATTACGAGGGATATGTTTCAAATGTTTGATATGGATATAACGGCGACAAATTTTTCTTGAATAATTTTAACGTTCTGATATGATACTTTGCTTTCTTAGCTAGCGTAGCTCAACGGCGGAGCAGCGGTTTTGTAAACCGCAGGTTGTGGGTTCGAGTCCCACCGCTAGCTTTAAAAGATATGCTGGATGATAAGCTTTAAAAGGGTGGATTCCCGAGTGGCCAAAGGGGACAGACTGTAAATCTGTTGGCATAGCCTTCGGAGGTTCGAATCCTCCTCCACCCACCACTTTAAACTTTTAAAATAATTTATCTTGGTAACATTTTTTTTGCGGGCGTAGCTCAATGGTAGAGCCCTAGCCTTCCAAGCTAGTCATGTGGGTTCGATTCCCATCGCCCGCTTTAGCTTGTTTTTGATTAAAAAATATTATTTATATTTGACATTTATATATTTGATGCTATAATAAATAACTTTACTGCTATAAATAGCCGAAAAAATTCAATGCTAACCTTAAGCAAGACATAAGCTTATAACTTTTTAGAAATTATTGATTTGTCTTTCGCTGCTGTAGCTCAGTGGTGGAGCACGTCCTTGGTAAGGACGAGGTCATGGGTTCAAATCCCATCAGCAGCTCCAGAAAATAAATAAATTAATATACAATACGTAAAGTTGTGGAATAATTAATAAGAGGAGCGGAAAACGATGGGTAAAGAGGTATTTAAGAGGACGAAGCCGCATGTGAACGTGGGTACGATAGGGCATGTGGATCATGGTAAGACGACGCTGACGTCGGTGATAACGCATGTATTGGCGAAGCAGGGGTTGG
>VGXX01000162.1 GCA_016873155.1 Planctomycetota bacterium
CATCCCCCATGGAGCGGTCCATAGAAGGATCGGGAATTTCCAGAGGAGAAATTGCGTTGGACGCAAGAAGATATCCCGCTTTTCCAACGAGTATCCTGGGATTTCTTGCGCTCAAAACGAGGTTTGGCAACCAGCCGATCTCGAGTTGCATTCCTGCCTCAATAAGCATATCTGCCTTGTTGAGTTTTACGATAAATCCCGGTTTTGCATCCACAAAATGCGGGTCTTCAGTAGGTTTGGCAATGCTTAACACTTCGACTTTGTCTTTTCCGATTTCCTGGGCTAAAGCCCCGATTTCCGGAGTTGATGCAACGATATTTAACTTTGCATGGACAACGGGTGACCACCCCACAGCAAATAGCAAGCTAAAATATATCCAGTTTTTTATTTTCATGTCATTTTCCTTTCAAAGTAAGTATTTTTGGTATCTTTCTTTAATTTTTATCTGTGTAATCTGTTTCATCTGCGCAATCTGTGTTTTGATGAAACTAAAACTTATGCGCACCATGCGAACCCAATAAAAATTCGAATTGCAAGACTACCGTATGTTCTGAAGTATCGTTTCCCAAAATATCATCAAAATTGTATTGCAGACGTATCTTTGAAAATTCTGAGGCATAAAACGTGAGATTGGGTGAAAACCGGACTCTCTCAAACCCCAAACCTTCACTGTGGTGATGCCCCTCCTCTTCTTCTTCCTCATCCTCATGTTCTTCAAATTCTTTCAATCCGTCAACATAATCCACCCTGAACCCGGCGACCCACCGTTTTTTGAATCCCCAACAGATTTGTGAATAAGCGCCCCAATTATTAAGCTTCTCGTCTGACAAGCCGGCATCTGCATCTTCGCCCACTTCAAAACGCCTGCCCATGACCTCTGTCTGCCATGTTACAAAAGGAAAACCGCCGGCGGCATAGGGCGACTTCCATTTCCAGAACATATCCAGGCCGTAAATCAAGGTATCTGTATCTCTTCCGGTAGAATTTGGACCAAATGCTGCCGAGGCGCCCAGTAAAACGGTCGTTTCATCCGTTACTTCAAAAGAAGTGGCAATACGTGGGGTATACAGCATGTCTTCCATACTTCGGACGCTGGTTTCAACAGCCTCACGGCCAAACAGCGCTTCTTCATTTCTGAAGCTGTAAGCCGTTTCTCCCTGGCTATCCTGAACGGTAAAGAATAATTCCGTATAGTTGCTTGTGGGTGCCAGCCATGAAAGTCTTGCCCCAGGACCTCGCAACCCATCGGGACCGAGAAATCTGCCGTTGACTAACGGTTGGTCCGCAAAATCCCACGCGTGAGGATGAAATGGATTCAGCCTCCCAAATTCAGTAAAGAAGGTACCTGCCTTCGCCTGTAAATTCAAAGGCAGCGACATAGAGGTTAAAAATGCCTCTTCCACCTCAAGAAACGATTCTCCGTCCTGATCTATTTGAAAAACAATACTTGCCTGTCCTTTAAAATAAGGATCTACTGCCCCTTCAAAGGTGGTTTCCAGATTTTGAACGGTAAATCCACGCTGGTTGGGATCGTGCCCACCCGTTTCAAGTGTCCCTAAATCTTTAGCAGTTGAGCCCGCAGCGGCAAATAATCCGTCAAAAGAGATATTCATATAACTCTTTCCCATACTAAGTAACGTGATAGGTTGCGCAGGCGACCACTTCCCTGTATTTGTATCCGGAGTTGAAGAAGAAGCCGTTGCCAGTTTATTTTCAACTTCCTGCATACGAATATCGTTGTCCTTTTTTATCTCCTCAATGCGGGCAGTGTAAGTTTTTTCTAAGGTGTCCAGTTGCTTTACAACAGCATCATAGTCCTCTTTGCTAATGCGAGGTTCATTAGCTCTCTTTTCTTCTGAAGTACTTATCATTTTTACATCTTTTTTGGTTGTTTTCGTGTTTTCTTTCTCAAGGATAGAGATCTTCTCCTGCATCTCTTTTAAACGCGTTTCGTAATCCTGTTTCATATTTTCAAGAATGGCCTTCATACCTTGAAGCTGACCTGTGATCTCATCAAATTCATCCTCATTTTCCCATTCATCTTCTTCGTCAAGTCCAGAGTCTTCATCATAATTTTCTATCCCTTCTTGTTGCTTTTCAGAGGGATTTATTGCTTTCCGATGTGCGCTGACCGAAGACGGTGATTCACCATAGACATACGATGCGATACTTCCCATAAGAAGCATACATAAAATAAAAAGGTAACGTATCTGCCACATATATTCTCCTGTCAAATAAATTTTTAAGGAATTTCAGTGTTTTTAGTTGTTTCTTTATACACATTACTGGTAGGTCAACCGTCATCGGTTGACATCATGATAACAAGCGGGGACGCTTGTCCTACCGATAGCAACGAGGTTGGGTTGAGCAAGGCGAAACCCAACAGATATTTGATGCCGCGAACGGTTGATGTTGTGTTTCACTTTCGTTCAACCCAACCTACTTTGCATGAAGTCATCGAAGGCATAATTCAATTGTAATAGTTTGTTAAAAAATGTTCGCAAAAATGGCCAAAATATCCGATGAACGAATAGTTTTAATACCTGCTGCGGGCGGAATATTAAGCTATTTGCGGTGTAACTATTACAATCTATGCGGAAAGAAAGGGAAAAGATGGGGGTGGACGGATGGTAAATCTATGAATAGATAGAGGTGGAATGAGTGGATTGGAATAACACGATGGTCTAATGCAGACACAATCAGATAGTGTGTTATCGGAAAGCATCTGTCCTGGAGTTGAAGGTGTTTTCAACCATTGACAGATTTGACACGTTTCAGTGTCATGTTTTGAGGAATCATTTACAACTTCTACTTGTAAACCATCAGGGCAATTTTGAGATTGTGTCCCTGTTTGGTTTACATGGGTGCAGTGTTTATCGTTAAAAATACCTTCATGGACTCCTCCCAGTGTTATACACAGTAAGAAATAAGGAAGGAAGAACGAGACAAACAGGATATCAGATACTTTCTTTTTTCTGTTAAAGTATTTTAACATGTCGCATGCTTACGTAAAAATGAGTTCTCACAGAACTAAAAAGTAAACGAATGGTAATACCTTTTTGCTATAAGTCAAGCAAAATATTTTGAATTGCATTGTTGGAGTCTGTTCATATCCCTTAATTTTCACACATAGGAAGTTAAACATTCCACAGTTTACGCTATACTGAATGACGCACAAATCTTTTTTGCACAGATACAGATACCAGGTTATCAAAGATTATGAGAAACACAACATTGAGTTATGTCTTCTTTATTTGTGAATAAGTTTATAAAAGATTCTTGATATTATTATAAATAGTGCTACAATATTTAAAATCGTAGCATTTATACCGACAAATTTATTGCCTGGTAATCAAATCAGGAGACTGTTGATGCATATCAGCGATGGAGTCCTCTCCCCGTATGTTGTTGGCATCGGTTGGGCAATAGCCATACCGGCACTGGCGTTTTCTACTCGCTCTTTGAAGGCCGACCAGGTAGGCGCTTATGGGGTAATTGCAGCGGCATTCTTTGCTTGCTCGACAATTCATGTGCCTTTCGGGCCATTCAGTATGCACCTTGTTCTCACCGGTATTGCAGGGCTTTTGCTTGGCTGGGGCGCCGTAACGGTCATAACTGTAGGGCTTTTATTACAGGCATTGTTCATTGGCTTTGGAGGGCTGACCGTTTTGGGAGTCAATATTTCCATTATGGCATTGCCTGGCGCAATAATTGGCGTCATCGGACGTCAATGGATAAAGCAGACTTCTCACAAAAAATGTCCGTGGGTAGGCTCTCTTATCGGCGGTGGGACAATCCTGATTTCGGCTATTCTACTCTACGTAACGCTTGCTACAACGCATACGGCGCTTATATCCCTCGCCAAACTGGTTTTTTTGGGGCATATCCCTATTGCTATCGTAGAAGGTATCATCAGTTTTTGGCTGGTGCATTTTCTCCAAAAAGTGAAACCATCCATGCTCGGAGTTTAACCGTGAAAAAATTTTACATCTTCCTTTTATGCATTTTTTCTTTATTTCCTTCGGTAGCAAGTGCGCATGGATTATATCTTACTTCGCAGGATGGAAAATTATTTGCCAATTTCAGCGACCGTTCTCCGGCATCTGGCGCTGTGGTGACTATCGTGGATGAGGATGGTATTGTGATTGTCAGGGATACGATGGACGAGAAAGGCGCATGGATGTTGCCAAAGGGTCTTGATGACGAGCCTAAATTTATCATTGTCGAGGCTGCAGGCGGACACCTGACTAAGATGGCATGGCAGGAAGCCATAAAAGGAACGTCAAAAGGTTTCTTCGATTATGTAATTGTCCGTATCGCAATTGGTGTTGTAGTTCTCGGCGGCGGTGGTTTTTTTATAAGACGCCTCTTAAATCCGAAATCGCAAATCCAAAATCTAAAATGAGCATTTCTCCCCCTTCAACACGGATTGGCACAATACTCATTTTATTAGTTCTGACAGGGATTGGATTGCTCGACAATCTCTTATATCTTTTCCTGTGTTTATTTATTGTCAGTGTGTTCGCCAGCCTTATAGTGAGAAGGGTATTTGCGACTATATGGCGTTGTAAAGGGGTGTTGATCTTTTTCGTACTAACAGGCGCAACCTTACTCTGGACAGAGGAGGGACGTTCTCTTGCCCCTGTCCTGATAACGAAGATGCTGGCAATGTGGTTGTGGGGCGTAATCTGGATTGCCTGGGTCGGATTCGAACGAATCTTGTTAACCCTTGAAAAATTAAAGATGCCGTTAGTTTTAATCCATATAATAGCATTTACAGCGCGGTTTTTGCCGATTCTGTCAGAGCGTTTGAAGATGATGCTTGCCGCACAGGCATCCCGCGGGGCAAGAAAAGGTATACGACCTTTGCAATTACGCAACCTTGCAGGAGGGATTGGGTGTTTATTGCTGGCGAGCTTTGAGCAGGCTGAAAATGTAGAACGTGCCATGCAGTCCCGCGGATTCAGCGGCAAATTCCCTTCATTCGTTGAAGACAGGGTTGAGTCGCCTTATGGCAGTCTTATTATTTTATTTATCTTTGCATGTATTGTTTGGTTTGGAGTTATTTGCAATGTCCTGTGTTGTCCGTGCTCAAAATGTATCTTATAGTTACGACAAAGGAGTGTTAGCGTTATCTGCACTGTCGCTCTCGGTTCATCAGCATGAGAAGGTTGGGGTAATCGGACCGAGCGGGGCAGGGAAAACCACTTTTTTCTGGCATTTGAACGGTTTACTCAAACCCAATTCTGGGTATGTAGAAGTGCTAGACCGCCCACTTACTGAGCATAAGAGTATAAACGAGGTAAGGCAACATGTTGCGCTGACCTTTCAACAGGTAAATGACCAACTTTTCTGCTCCATCGTGTGGGATGAGATTGCCTTTGGACCAAGGAATTTGGGTTGGACAAAACAAAAGATACACGAAACCGTTGAAAAATGGCTGGCATATTTTGAACTGGAGGCGGTGAGAAACCGTCCACCCCATCATTTATCAGGGGGGCAGAAACGAAGCGTTGCCTTAGCCGCTGCAATGGCAATGGAGCCGCAACTCTTAATTCTCGACGAACCGGCAAACGACCTTGACCATAGAAACCGGCGCAGATTGATTGCCTATCTCAAAGGGTTACCAATTGCCATTATGGTGGCTTCCCATGATTTGTATCTGATATCAGAAATTACGGAACGCTGTGTTCTCATGGACAAAGGCAGAATCGTGGCAGATAAACTTACCGCGGAGTTAGTTCGTGATGAATATACATTAAAACAATATGGGATGGAGGCGATAAAAATGTAAAATTTTTTTGTGCATTCGTAGCACGATTACAATATCCATGCTATTTGTTGTATGGCAAAGCCGTACTGAAGACAAACACCACTCGTGGTGCTATCCCAAAAACCCGTATGCCATTTAAAGGTAGGGGCTGAAAATCTTCAGCCCCTACAAATGGCACGTTTAAAAGGAGATTAAATAAATGAGAAAAAATTGTTATTGTTGGCTGGCTGCAATTTCTTTTATATGCTGTATCATTGCAATGAATACTGTAGCCTATGCCCACCACGGCGGTGTTTCATCGGCTTTCGGACCTGGTGCCCCCATTGAAACGGCTTCTCCGCTGGCGCTGGGGAAGGGGAGAATTTTAATCTATGAAAAGTTTGAGTATGTCCCGTTTGAACAGAAAGACAATGCCGAGCCGGAAAATATTGATACCTTTACCTTTTTCAATACTGTATTTGGCTATGGGGTAACTGATGCACTTTCTATTTACGGTATTCTCCCCTTTACCATTAAGGAGCAGGATACTCTGGGCACATCGGACGGCTTCGGAGACCTGGGATTTTTAGTCCAATACGGTTTTAAACTGGGCGAGAGGGACGGAATTCGTGGTTTATATAATTATGGTCCGGAAGATTCATACGGTGCGCCGTATAGTACGGATGACTTAAAGATGTCGGTAATAGCAGGTATGACTGTGCCGACAGGCACTACCTCAAACCGTGATGATAACGGAAACAGGTTTGATATGGGCATGCAGCCTGGCTTTGCCGCGCCGAGTTTTACCTTCGGTTTTGCCGCCTCGAAAATGGTCATTCCTCATGTTACCTTAACGGGGGATACGTCGATTCTCACCTTTACCGAGACGAACGACGGCAAACCCGGCAATGAGGTACGTTTCAACGTGGCGGGCGGCTATGAAATCTTTGAGAAGCCCGGTGGCTTTTTCTCCAGACTGGATATTATCGGAGAATCCAACTTTCTCCATCTGACAAAGGACTTGAATGATAATGGTGAAAAAGAAAACGATTCCGGCGGTTCGATGCTTTATCTCTCTCCCGGTTTACGTGCATCATTTGGCAAGCACGTGAGTGTTGGGGCATTAATTAAGATTCCTACGTGGAAGGACCTCAACCACGAATCCGAACAACAGGGCTCAGAAGGCTTGGAAGAATACAGGGCGATAGTCACCTGCTCAATTTCCTTTTAATGGTAGAGACGCAAAATTTTGCGTCTCTACGCAAGGGTTGCATCGCGGGGCTAATTTAACGTTCAGGGATTTCAATGTTGTAGAGGCAATTCATGACACGTAAGGGAAAGCGAAGCAAATTGCCTCTACAAGCAAATAAAAAAAGCCACAGTAAGGCATGACTTAATCAATGTAGGGGTGAAAATCGATCAACTGAGCTTACGACGAAGTCTTCAACCCCTACGAGTCGCCGCCATAGGCAGCCTGATTTATAACCAACAACAGTTTGAAAATGGAGGATGTGGAAAAGAAGCTTGTAAGGGTGGGCATCGCCCACCGAAATATTGGTT
>VGXX01000163.1 GCA_016873155.1 Planctomycetota bacterium
CATCTTCTATTGGAATACGAGTAAGTATTTCCTTTGCGTTTTGCAGATAGCGTAATGCCTCTTTCATTTTCTTTCCTCTCAAACTACATGAGGGTTTTAATTATTTTGTATTTCCGTATAAAATGGCCAATAAAATATCTCGTTTTTCGAATTTTAACAGTTTCACGCTGGCTATACAAAATAAATTTATTTGCTTCCTTTGAGCCTCTCGTAAGATTCCAGGGCGCTTTTGGCTTCGTCTTCCATCCCTTTTTTCTTGTAAACCAGATACATCTCCTGATAAATACTAATCAGGTCCGGTTTAATGTTCAACGCTGTTTTCAGCTCTGAAAGCGCCTCGTCGAGCATGTCTTTTTTGTTGTAAATCATACCAAGTGCAGCGTGGGCCTCAGCAATACGCTGGTTCTTGCTCAGGGTATCTTTCAGGATGGCAATGGCATCGTCCAGCTTGCCTTGTTGTACATACTCTCCCACCGTTTGGAAATAAGCCGCAGAACGGTGTAAACGTTTTAAATAGATAAGAAAACTTATGGAGGCCAAAAACACCACACAAGTAGCGCCGATAAGCAAATACATCAATTGCCGTTTCATAGTCATATATTTATTATTGCCCTTTCCGTAGGCAGCGACTTTTAAGCTCCCCTCTAGTAAGAGGGGCTGGGGGTGGTGTTGCGGAAATCTTACACACCCCTTTATCCCCTCTTTTTAGAGGGGAATTTGAAATTCCTGAACATTAAATGTAACGATGTATAACAACCCCCTGATTCCCCCTTTTCTAAGGGGGACTTGGAAGATTCCCCTTTATCAGGGGAGACTTGAGGAAATCCTCCTTAACAAAGGGGGACATAGGGGGTTGTGTTTTTTTCTTATCGCTTCTCCCATCAGAGTTTCAGAAGATTATCTAACAAAACGCTGATAAATTCAAGAATTTTATAACGTCCCGTTAAAAGAAAAGGGCGAACACATGGTTCGCCCCTGCAACTTCCTCTGTTCTTTTCAGGTTTTTGTCGGGCGCATTCCGTTTCACCCAACCCAACGCTAATCGTAATAGTTCATAACTCCAGCCTACGGAAATTGTCGTAATTATGGAAGATCAATAAACAAATAACGAAATTTACTTTTTCTCCAGTTCAGGAAAAATTTCAAGATAACTTTCTCCATCAAAATCCACGTAAGTCCTATAAGTTTTGTAACCTGCTTTCTTAAATGTAAGCTTATACCTTCCTGCCATATCCTTCCACTCCTCACACATATCAAAAAAACCAAAAGGACCGTCATTTTTCTTCCTTGTTTTATAACTCGCTTTATAGCCATTTTTGCCTGTAAGGGTGGCTTTAACTCCTAACAGGGCTTCGCCAGCAGTGTCGGTCACAAGTCCTTCTATAAAATGTCCACAACCCTGTGTTTGCCCATAACATAACACCTTCCCTATTGACAAAGTAATTAACAACAAAGCCAAACATCCTACAAAACAACTTTTTATCCTCATTTTTCTTCCCTCCAAGATAAAAATGAAATATGGTTATAGAATTCCTTCCGAAAACCTCGAAGAAAAAATTCAAAACAAAAAACGCCTTTCCCGGCGCTCTGGCCGGAAAAGGCGTTTTTAATCCTCATAAGTACCCCTTTCGCAAAAGGGGATTTGTCCGTTTGATAATTAGGTATTATTTGGCTTGGCTTGGCTTGGCTTGGCTTGCAATGAATATGCCACTCACTTTCCTCTATAACGGATTAGTGGATATCTAAAAAATTTCGGGCAAAATAACAAAAAACCGCCTTCCTGTCAACTTTTTTATTGACAATGTCTCGCATCGGAATTAATCTCTTTGTATGAAAAAGATATTAATTATCTCATTATTCCTTGCTTTTTTTATCATTCAGAATGCCGCTATCGCTATAGAGGCAACCCCTCACATATCCGACAGGGAAATTGTAGAAAGACTCACCCGACTTGAAGAAGGGCAAAAAAAGCTTGAAGAAGACCTGAAGGCGATAGATAAAGGTATCCATAAACGCATTGATGATCTTCGTTCTGAAGTAAATGGTCGTTTTGAAGAAGTTAATCATCATTTCGGCATTCTTCAATGGATGTTTGGACTTTTTGTTACTATTGCTATCGTAATACTTGGATTCGTCCTCCGCATGCAGTGGCAGATGCACAGAAGACAAGTAAATGATGGAAACAATACTTGAGACGCAAAGGAACGAGCTTACTTTTATAAAAGGGCTTATAGAAAAACTCTTACCACCGAAGGGGGTGCTGTGAAAATCTGTGGTTGTGACAATTCCTACCGGTCTGGTTCTATCGCAGTTTCTAGTCGGCCTTTCCTAAAGAATACACGGGAATCTTTTCGTATTTCTCAGGTTCTACATGATTGTCAATTATATAATTTTTTTGACGTTCGTTATAGTTATACCAGTCGTATCCCCAATTCCTTCAATTGCTGTGCATCGACCTCGGACGGTGCATCGGTCATGAGGCACGTTGCCTTCTGCGTCTTGGGAAATGCGATAACCTCGCGAATGTCGTCAAGCTGTAATAACAAGGTAACCATACGGTCTACCCCTAACGCAATTCCACCATGCGGAGGAGCGCCGTACTTCAACGCATCAAGCAGGAATCCGAATTTCTTATATGCATTCTCATCATCTATACCGAGCATACGGAAGACCCTTTTTTGCACTTCGGGCGTGTGAATACGAATACTCCCGCCGCCCAGTTCCACGCCGTTGAGCACCAGGTCATACGCCCGCGCCTTCACCTCCAATGGCTTTTCTTCCATAAATGAAAGATCATCAGGATGGGGAGAGGTAAACGGGTGATGAAGCGCCTCATAGCGTTTCAAATCTTCGTTGTAATCAAAGAGTGGAAAATCCACAACCCATGAGAAATTGAATGCGCCGGTATCAATGAGTTTGTTTTTATGCCCTAAATGCAGCCGCAATTGTGCAAGAGACTGGGACACCACCTTTGGTTTATCGGCAACAAAGAGGAGCAAGTCTCCCTTTTTCGCGTCCATACATTGTTGTATCTTTTGCTGAGCTTCAGGCGGAAAGAATTTTGCTATCGAAGAGCTTAAACCCATTTCTTCTACCTTGAACCATGCAAGCCCCTTTGCCCCGAACTGGCCGACAAATGCCGTTAAATCGTCAATATCTTTCCTTGAATAACTGCCGCAGCCGTTTGCATTGATCCCACGCACCTGCCCACCCGATTTAATGGTATCTAAAAACACCTTGAATTCTGATTTCTGAACAATATCGGATACGTCTTTTATCTTCATGCCAAAACGCAGGTCAGGTGCATCACAGCCGTAAGAGGTCATGGCCTCTTTGTAAGAAATCCTGGGGAAAGGAATGGTAATTTTTTTCCCGATAACCTTATCAAAAATCGCAGCCATGAGTCCCTCGATGACCTGGATAATATCGCCTTCATCTACGAAAGACATCTCCATATCCATTTGTGTAAACTCAGGCTGCCGCTGCGCACGGAGGTCTTCATCGCGGAAACAACGTACGATTTGAAAGTAACGATCATAACCCGCCACCATGAGAATTTGCTTGAAAAGCTGAGGCGACTGGGGCAAAGCGTAAAACTTCCCAAGATTGACCCTGCTGGGCACCAAATAATCCCTTGCCCCTTCCGGCGTACTCTTTGTCAATACGGGCGTCTCAATATCAACGAAATCCAAACGGTCGAGATATTCACGTATTGTTTGACATATCTTATGGCGGAAGATCAACCGCTTTTGCACTATGGGACGCCTCAAATCCAGATACCGATGCTTTAGGCGTAATTCCAGCGACACATTACCTTCATCAACAACCTCGAAAGGCGGTGTCTCTGACCTGTTCAATATCTCCACAGTATCTGAATATACCTCAATCTCTCCGGTATCCAGATCGGGGTTAGTCGTTCCCGGAGGCCTGGCAGAGACCATTCCCCGGATGACCACAACGTATTCGTGTCGTAATTGGCCGGCAATTTTAAAAAATTCTTCTCCTTTATTAGGACTGAAGACCACCTGGGTAATGCCATATCGGTCACGCAAATCAATGAAGATTAAGCCGCCGTGATCGCGGACACTGCTTACCCAGCCAAACAGGACTACGGTTGATTTCAGGTCTTTCAAACGTAATTGACCACAGGTATGTGTTCGTTTCAATTTAGACATATTATTTAGTATTATCCCGTAAAATTTTCTTTCGTGTAAATTTTTATGAACCGTAAATCTAACATCGTAAATTCCCACCAAGGACTCTTCAGACTCGTTTGGGTTAGATTTTGGATAATTGTTTATTCAGGAACCACTTGAGGACTTCACTTTGTTTGAGTGAGATTTCTTCGCTTGTTTCCATTATCTTGATTTTAATGTCGCCGCGCGCCATTTCGTCTGGACCCAGCACAATCACGTACTTTACCCCCAATTTGTTCGCCGTACGCATCTGCGCCTTGGGACTTCTGCCTTCGTAATCAAAATCTGCAGAAATGTTTGATCTCCTCAAAAGATTAAGCAATGAGAAACATTGTTTTCTTGTCTCTTCACCGATAGAAACGATATACACCGTGGGAGAAGGGCCACAAACCTCCTGATTAATGAGTTTGTTCTTCTTTGCGGTAACGTTTTCAAGGGCGAGTATCGTCGCCTCCATACCGATGGCAAATCCCACCGATCCGATAGAAGGCCCCCCAATATCAGAAATCAGATTGTCATATCGCCCGCCTGCACATATGGCGTCACGAGCGCCCAGAGAAGAGTGGGTGATTTCATAAACAGTCTTGGTATAATAGTCCAGTCCCCGCACCAGATGGGCATCGACAATATAGGGTATTCCAATCTCCAGGAGTGCATCCCTTACCACTTTCGCATGGGTCTGACATTCTCCGCACAAATAGTCATTAATCGAAGGCATGTGGTGACTGATCGTTTTGCATTTCTCGTTTTTGCAATCCAGGATACGAAAGACATTCCGGTTGAGCCGCGATTGACACAGTTCACAGAGCGCCTTCTCGTGTTCACAGAGTTTTTCCTTAAGGATGCTTCTAAACACCGGCCTGCAACTTTCACAGCCAATGGAGTTAATCTTGACCGTATATCCCTTAAGGCCTATGCGGTCGAATATCCGGGTAGCTACACTGATAGTTTCCACGTCCAACAACGGGTCGCTGGCTCCTACCGCTTCTAACCCCATCTGATGGAATTGCCGAAGCCTTCCAGCCTGTGGCCGTTCCTTCCTGAATTGCGGACCGATATAATAAAACTTTTGGAATTTTTTGGTCTTATGTAATTCATATTCCAGGTATGCGCGCATTACAGGGGCGGTGCTTTCAGGACGCAGGGTTATACTGGAGTCCTCGCTATCGGCAAATGTATACATCTCCTTTTCGACAATGTCGGTAGCCTCTCCGATACTCCTGACGAACAAACGAGTGTCTTCAAAAATAGGAGTGCGGATTTCGTAGTATCCGCAGAGTTCGAACTCCTGTCGTCCAGCCTCTTCTAGCTTTCTCCATAAGGCCCATCTTTCCGGCAATACATCTTCCGTGCCCCTGGGCGCTTTAAAGACATAATCGGTTTTTTTCACAGTATTTACATTCATTGCACCAATCCAATTGATTTCAGTAACGCCAAATATAAAAAATAAATTATATCAATCCGGGCATAATATGCAAGGCTTTTTGGGGGGATGTGATTGATATGTGTTTATCGGTCAGGTTTAAAAGAAACCGCAGATTTCACAGACAAAGAAATAAGTAACAGTTCACCGCTGAGAGCGTAAAGAACACAATGTAGCGTAACCACAACCAAATTAACCACCCCTCATTCCCCTCCTTCACAAGGAGGGGATAAAGGGGAGGTAATATAATTTACCGAACAGGCGAAATCCTATAATTTATTTTCTTCTTTCTAAATGTCTTCGTGACCTTAGCGACTTCTGTGGAAAGCCAAACTATAGCAAGCGACAAAAAAAGTTGTCATTTCGAAGGAGTAGAGCGACTGAGAAATCCTAAGATTCCTCGCAGAGTTTACACTGAACAAAGTGAATGTGCTCGGAATGACAAGCATCAATGTCAACTTATTTAAGTTGTTTACTATATTAAACTTATTTACTAACTTCTGGAATCTATAGATGTCACAAAATCCGTGTAATCTGTGCAATCCGTGGTTTCTAATGGTTCCCCATTCCACGTTTCCACGAGGACAGGTTTCATGAGGACAAGTTTTATTAATCTGAGGTTTGTTATGCTATATTTTTAAAACAATCTTTCCAAAATTCTCCCTGTTCAGCATCTTCTGCTGGGCTGCTGCGGCCTCTTTCAATGGGAATACACTGTCCACAACGGGTTTTAACCTTCCAAACTCCACCAGATTCAGGACGTCCAGAAGTTCCTTTTTACTGCCTAAATAACAGCCGATAATCGAATGCTGTTTCATGAACAGGGGACGAATGTCCATCGTCGTTGAAGGGCCGCTTGTTGCGCCGCACACCACTATCCGACCACCCTTTGCAAGACAGTGCAGATTCTTTTCCCACGTATCCGGACCAATGTGTTCGAAGATAAGGTCTACACCCTTGCTATCCGTCAAATTTTTGACCCTTTCCGCATAATCTTCCTTCGAATAGTCGATGACCTCATCAGCGCCCAATTGTTTTGCTTTTTTCAGTTTTTCGCTTCCTCGTGCCGTGGTAATCACACGTGCGCCAGCCAGACGGGCAATTTGAATAGCGGCGCTCCCGATTCCGCTGCCAGCGGCGTGGATCAATACATTCTCACCGGGTTTGAGTTGTCCCCGCGTAATGAGCATGTGCCAGGCTGTTAAAAACACCAGAGGAATAGCCGCCCACTCTTCAAAAGAATATTTGTTAGATATAGGGATAATATTATCCACGTGCGCCTTGGTAAATTCGGCATAACCCCCCTGTACCTGAAATCCCATAAGTTTAAAACTACTGCACATGCTGTCGTTGTTCGTAATGCAATACACACACTTCCTGCAGCGAACGCCGGGCGCAACGATTACCCTGTCACCCACCCTGAATTTTTTGACCTCCATACCCACCTCGGCCACCTCGCCGGCAATATCACTGCCCGGGATGTGCGGCATAGGAATTTCTATGCCCGGCAACCCCTGCCTTACCCAGATATCGAGATGATTCAACGCGCATGCCTTCACCTTCACCAGCACTTCATAGGGAGAAATCTTTGGTTTCTCCACATCTGTGTAAGTTAATTTATCTACACCGCCATTTTCATAAAAAACAACCG
>VGXX01000164.1 GCA_016873155.1 Planctomycetota bacterium
GATAATTACACTGGCATGTCTCAAGTTGGGCATGACACCTTCACAGGCTATCAATGCTGTTACCATAAATGCTGCACATGCCGTAGGAATGGCGGGTCGGATTGGAAGTATCGAAGTCGGCAAGCAAGCGGATATAATAATCCTTGATATCCAGAATTATAATCAATTACCGTATTATTTCGGCACAAATCACGTGAAAAAGGTATTTAAAAAAGGCAGGCTGATTGTTGAAAATAAGCAACTCGTTGATCTTCGTTAGCAATGCAGTAACAATGCTCATTGGATAAAAGGAGAAACGTAATCTCCACTGATATAAATTAACATTTACAAAAAAGGAAGGGGGCGCATGAAAATTAAATACTTTATGTTCGTTCTTTTTGTATGGTGTCTTTTAGTAAATGGATCATCCTATTGTATCGCCGAAGAAAAGAAAAAGGGGGAAACTGTAGTGCATGGGGTGACGATCGTAACCATGGATGCTCCCTTACGAGCCACTATTGGGCGAAAGGTCAATGTCGAAGTGGTTGTTGGCAACGAGAGGGCAACAAAGGTAACGACAATATTGACGGTAACCTGCCCTACAACAAAACAACAAATAGGCCGTGAAGCTGAAACGTTGGATGGCTTGTCTTCTCAGAAAATTGTGTATAGCTGGAATACCGAGGGACTAAAGGAGGGAACTTATGTACTACGAGCAGAAGTAGAGAAAGTGCCCGGTGAGACAGACGTTGATGATAATGTAAGGCAGCTAGAAATTATTTTAGAGCGTTAGTTACTTTGCTTTTTTAACCGCTCGTATTCGGCAAATTCGTTATCGGCTTCTGACAGCATGCCTTTCTTTTTGTATGCAAGTCCCAGATTGTAATGTACATTGGCCATATTGGGTTCAATAGCTGCAATTTTTTGAAACTCCTTTATAGCCTGATCATACATGCCTTTTTTGCCATATTCAATGCCCTTCTCGTTAATCTTTTTTATATCTATACCACTGTCAACTTCGCTTTGTCGTTCTTCAGTTGTTCTCTCTGCAGACACTACTGAAGGAGAGGACTGTATGGAAGCGGTATCTTTCACATTCCGGATGCTCGTTGTCTTCTTAGCAGCCGTTTTTTGTGCGGTGCTTTTGGGCTTGGCGCTGGCTTTTTTCGCTGTTTTCGGAGCAGCAGACGTTTTTTTTGCCGCCACCTTTGATTTTTTTGAAACAGTAACCGCCTTGGATTTACTTGACATTTTCTTATAGGCCACCTCTAAGGATGTGGCCTTCTTCTTTAGTTTAACGTGTTCTTTTTCCAGCGTAGATTGTTTTGCTTTCATCTGCGCATATGCCTTGTTGAGTCTGTCCTTCTCTGATGCAAGCATATTGATCCGTCCTTCGAGGTTCTGATTCATCGCTTCAAGGTTATCTGACTTTTGTTCCAATCCATTAATCGTTCTGCTAAGGCCAGTCTGGAATTTATGCAATTCACTCCTTTGAAATCTCTCTTCCTGCTTCGTATACTTATATGGGTTTTCTACACCATGAACTGTCTTGATATATGCAACTGATGACAACGCTATCAAAGGAACTACAAGGGCTACATATTTAGTTAATTTTTTCATTTTTTTCTTCCTCCCGGTCTTTGTAGAAGGCTGAAATATCTATAAGGTTTCATTTTAGATATATTACATCTAAGAATTGAATTTGCAAGTATTTTTAAGCATTTTTATAAAATATTTATGACCAGGCCAAACTCTCTGCCATGAGATAATTTTTAACATTGACTTCTTCTTTAATTATCAATATCATTTATTTCGTAAATTTACATGGTATATTCTTACTCACCCTTTTGGAGTACAGGTAGATGAAAAACAAGAAAACCAGGAAGAGTATTTGCTTTGGATGTAATTATGCGATTATCTTGGACGGCAAAATTGCCTTTTGTAATGTCCTCATGCGTAACGTGTCTTACCATTCCTGTACAGCCTTTGAGCGTAATTGGCAGATAAATGACATCGTTCCGGAAAAAACGAAGGAAGGGAAAAAAGGACATTAATACATTTTCGTCCTTTGATTCCTGATAGTAAAAATGGAATGAAGGACTGTGCGCGGAAAACAGTTTGCAACATTCTACAATTCAAATAAAAAGGGACAATGCCGTACGGCATTATCCCTTTTTTCGTTTAGTTAGAGATGGTACTAAAATCTCAGTGTCTGCTTTTCTTTTATTTTACTGGGAAACTCTCGCTGTCTCCAACCAGCTTCAACTTTCCGGAAATCCTCTGCGTGTACCTTTTTTGATTCTGATGGTTTGCATCGGAAATTTGAATCTCAGAATTTCCGCTAAAACTTATTTTAATGTAAGTACTCTTAATGTACGCCATGCCTGAAACATGGTTAACCCAAAATTCTGTAATTTGCTCACCCGTACCGCCGGTTGTAGAGAAACAGTCATCTAAGTCTAATGCTTCCTGTATTGTTGCTCCATTTTTTTCCAGAATTCTTGCAATGACATCGGTCATTGAATTTTGGTCGAATTCTATTCTGACATTTCTTTTACTACTGCCTCCATCTTCCTGAGAAAAGGCGTCTACTTCTAAAGTCTCCTCATCCAGGGTATCTCCACAATCTGTATCATCTGTACCAAACTCAAAACTGAAGGTTGCCTCCTCAAATGTGCCGCCCCCACCAGAACCCCCATGGCTAGACTTATCGTTCCCTTTTTTAACAAACTCTTCTTCCTCTTCACTTATGGTAACATCTACCGTGCCATACACCTCTTCTTTAATCTTCTTTTTTCCCACCTTAACCTGAATAGCCCCGTCAAAATCATAGGTTTCCTGCGCAAATACCTGGTATGCTGAACTAAAAGCAATTACAAATTCTTTAATTTCTAAATGACCCAGAACCAAATTTTATTGACTACGTTTTTAATATATGCTAGACTCTTTGAGATTTAAACTTTATCTTCTGGATAAGTAGGCTGCATTGGTTCTTTGTATTAACCTTGATTCCTCCAGGTCGTTTCAAAAGCCATGTGATACTATCATATGCACGGACATAGCTGAATATATATGATGATTGCTTGTGATGTGTTATTTATGTAATTCAATTCATGGAGAAGGAAATGAAATCAGAAGAACTATCTCAATTTAAAAAGCTGCTCCTTTCGCTGAGGGAAAGACTCGTAGGAAAAGTAGATTTTATGCAAGGAGAGGCATTAAAAAAATCCAGGCAAGATGCATCGGGTGATCTATCCAATGTTCCGATTCATATGGCAGATGTGGGTACGGACAACTACGAACGGGATATCATGATAGAACTTATACAGAATGGAGAAGAAGGTGTCCGCAATATAGATACCGCTTTAGAAAAGATCGAAGATGGCACTTTTGGCGTTTGTGAATTATGCGCAAAAAAAATAAATAAGGAACGGCTCAAAGCGGTGCCTTATGCTAAACTATGCATCGATTGCCAGCGGGAAGAGGAGATTGATAACGTTTAAAAAAGTTTATGAAAAACACTGCTACCTTCATTATTGTTGTTGTGAGTGGTGTTATTGCCGATATAATTTCAAAGTGGGTAGTATTCTCTAAACTGGATAAATTCGGGAAATTAATTGTAATTCCCGGATTATTAAATATAGTAAGAAGTACGAATGAGGGCGTTGTTTTTGGCCTGTTTCCTGGCAAAACCATCGTCTTTATTGTTTTTTCAGCAATAGCAGTTGTAGTAATTTTATTTATTTACATCAAATCCGATAAGACGATTTTTACATCAAATCTCGCCTTAGGACTTGTCCTGGCCGGGGCAATAGGGAATTTGTGGGATAGGATATGGTTCAGGTGTGTTCGGGATTTTATCGATTTGCATATCGGTAACAAATACCACTGGCCTACATTTAACGTTGCAGACAGTTTAATCTGCGTTGGCGTATTCATGCTCGTTATTACATCCTTCTCTGCGCCAAAACCCAAAGAAACCATTTAACAGCCATTTTTTGTAAGGCCGCGATACCTTTTTAACAAATCCAGAGTGATTTTCCCTGGTTTCCCCGTACCGATTGTTCGTCCATCGATCTTCACAACGGGAATAATCTCAGCAGCCGTTCCGGTCAGAAAACATTCTTCGGCAATGTACAAATCATATCGGGTCATTAACTCTTCCCTAACCTGAACACCCATCTCGGCAGCCAATTTCATTACGACATTCCTGGTGATACCAACGAGTATTCCCGCGCTTGAGGGAGGGGTTCGAAGGATGTTGTCTTTAAAAATAAATATATTATCACCGGCACATTCTGCTACATAACCGTCTTTGTTAAGCATTAACGCTTCTCCAGCCCCCGACTGGATAGATTCGATTTTTGCCAGGATGTTGTTCAGATAGTTGAGAGATTTGATCTTGGGATCGAGGGCGGAAAAATGATTTCTGATCGTGGTGACGGTTACAATGTCGAGTCCTTTTTCATACAATGCCTTTGAATACAGTTCAATCGTATCAGCGATAATTATGATCTGCGGCGTTGCACACTTGTTGGGATCCAATCCGAGTTTTCCGACGCCTCTGGTAACAACAAGGCGGATATAGGAATCTGTCAAATTATTGGCTTTCATGGTTTGTTTGATAGCCTCTGCCATTTCAGCCTTCGTTATGGGTATTTTTAAGGAAATAGCTGTTGCAGAGTCGTAAAGTCTGTCCAGATGTTCGTCCAGTGTAAATATCTTTCCATGATAGGCGCGTATTCCTTCAAACACTCCGTCACCATATAGCAACCCATGGTCAAAAACCGATATCTTGGCATCCTCTTGCGGAACAATTTGACCATTTATATAAATCTTTAATCCCATTGCTATCCTTATTACTCCTTTCTTTCCGTTTCTATTCTAAAATGCATCCATCTACAATCCTTACAACCCGCCCTGCATGTTTGGCTATTTCCTCTTCGTGGGTAACAATTACAACCGTTTGATTCAATGTTTTATTCAGATCCCAGATCAATTCTTGAATCTCGTGGCCTGTCTTCGTATCCAGGTTACCCGTAGGTTCATCGCACAAGAGCAATTCCGGATTATTAATTAACGCCCGCACGATCGCAACACGTTGTCTTTCGCCTCCGGAGAGTTGTGATGGTTTATGAGTCAATCGCTCTCCCAGTCCAACTCTTTCTAATAATGAGACTGCCCTGCTGGTATAATCTTTATTTTCTGCCTTCCGTTTTAAGAACCCCCTGCCAATGAAACCAGGCAAAAGAACATTTTCCAAGGCAGTAAAATCGGGCAATAGGTGGTAAAACTGGAAAACAAATCCGAAAATACGGTTTCTCATTTCGGCCTGTTTTTTTGCGCTTAATGTATTCAGGTTTATTCCTTTGTATATTACAGAGCCTGAGGTAGGGGTATCCAAAAGCCCCAGGATATGTAACAGCGTGCTTTTCCCGGCGCCAGATGCACCTACGATTACTACAATCTCTCCCTTTTCGATGGTTAGGTTAATTCTTTGCAAGACCGGTAATGTGCGTTCACCATTCGAATATTCCTTGCATATGTCTATTGCCCGCAACAGACTGTTATTTGCGCCATTTGTATCTACCATATGATGTGTGCATTAACAAATTTTTAAGGTGCAAATATATCACACCTGTAAGTATTAGTCAAATACTTATTTATGGATTTCAGACATTATAAAGAGAAATTTGGTTGGGAGCTAAAGGACGTGTAATTTGCTCACTTTGCGGAAATGGTAGCCGTAAACTGCAAGGGTAACGGACAGTGGCAATAATTCGCGACGATGAAAGTACGTCCATAACAAGAGTTTCCAAAACTGGACGCGTTCATTGCCAAGGATACCGAGGTGGCAGATGGCGCGAAATAACGCCAGTATATCATTGAATTTAAATTGTGCTTTAATCTTTGGCGCTTTGTATTCCCGGAAAAAGGTCTTTATGCGCTGATAATAGTTTTCGGGGGAATAAATATGTCTCAATATTTTTTTATAACCTTCCCGGAATGTATCGATGTCCATGATCGGGATAATGTTCGTTGTGCCGTCTAAATTGTCCCCCGACATCTGCCCAAGCAACCGTCCCTCTTGCTTTAGACGTTCGTAAAGCCGTGTCCCTCTCGGCGCCTGAAGCATGCCAACCATCGCCGACACAATCCCGCTTTTCTGTATAAAATCAATTTGCCGTTGGAAGATAGATTTCGTATCAGTGTCAAAGCCTACGATAAAACCTGCTTGTACCTGCAGTCCGGCTCGCTGAATACGCCGCACGTCTTCAACTAAGTTACGGTTTTTGTTCTGTTTCTTGTTACATTCTGCCAGGCCCTCCGTATCCGGAGTCTCAATCCCGACAAAAACCGTGTTAAAGCCCGCTTCGGACATCATGGACATCAGGGATTCATCATCGGCCACATTGATGGAGACCTCCGTGTTAAACGGTATCGGCACATGTTCTCTCTGCCATTTGATTAAAGCAGGCAGCAATTCGTTCTTAAGGCTTTTTTTGTTCCCGATGAGATTGTCATCTACGAAAAATACGGAGCCGCGCCACCCCATACTATGGAAACTGTCCAGCTCGGCGACAATTTGTTCGGGAGTTTTTGTGCGTGGACTTTGGCCAAATAATGACGTCACGTTGCAGAACTCGCAGTGGTATGGGCAACCACGAGTGTACTGTACGCTCATCGAGGCGTATTGTTTCAAATCGGCTAATTCCCAAAGAGGCGCCGGAGTCTTTTGAATGTCAGCAAAATGAGATGTGCTGTATACTCGCCTGGCGCAATTATTATTCAGGTCTTCTAAAAAGGGTGGCAGGGTTAGCTCTGCTTCATTGAGTACGAAATGGTCGACATTCTCAAAGTGTTCATGCTCGCTTGTGAATAAAGGCCCTCCGGCAACCACTTTGACGCCGAGT
Organism: Planctomycetota bacterium; assembly: GCA_016873155.1. GTDB lineage: Bacteria > Planctomycetota > Brocadiia > Brocadiales > Brocadiaceae > Wunengus. The sequence goes on from VGXX01000164.1 coordinate 6,894, forward strand.
TCCTTGCAACGCTTAATGATCTGCTGAGCCGACTTTCTCTGTACAACCATGCTGCTGATAAAGGCATAATCCGCCCACGCCAGGTCTTCATCCCTGAGCTTTGTCACATTGACGTCTACCAGGCGCTTTGACCACTCCGTAGGCAGCATTGCGGCAACTGTCAGCAGCCCTAGCGGTGGAAAGGCGGCCTTTTTGCGTACAAATTTGAGTGCGTGTTTGAAACTCCAGAACGTATCGGGGAATTCAGGG
>VGXX01000165.1 GCA_016873155.1 Planctomycetota bacterium
AAATGATTTTGTCGACGTCGGAGAAATTAAGACAAAAGAAGAAAGGAACGGGAAATTACTGCCATTAAAAGTACCCGGTGACGAGATACGTCTCATATCTGGTAAGAACTACATTGTCGTCTTGCATAATGCCGGATTTTATGAAATCGAGAAACATTCCGGTGTTCATGGTGTTCCGCATACTATTCATTTTCATGGATTAGATTTAATACCAACGTATGATGGTGTGCCAAACCTGCCTTATACTCCTGTGTTTCCGGGAGAGAAGTACCGATATTTGTTGACAATGCCGGAAGATGTCGAAGGGTCGTACATGGGACACTGCCATGTGGATACCACCAATCATCTCATGGCCGGGATGTATTTCCCGGTGATCGTAGGAAAAAAACCAAACGAAATCTACGGGTATAAATTCGACAGAGAATATACGCTTATCATGAGTGAAGTTGACAGCGAATATATGGAGATGCTCAGGACTGAAGGCAACATACGGCGTGGATTAGATTGGAAGCCGAATTATTTTATGCTCAATGGCAGAATATTCATGGATAATTTAAGTAATCCTTTGTCTACGGTTAACGACCCGAAGACGAGGGTCGTCGCTTACGAAGGCGAGACTGTTTTGATTCGATTGATGGCCGTAGGGTATAACCATATCTTTGCATGGCATACACACGGGTTTCATGGGTTGATAATCGGGACGGATGGGAGAAAGTTAAGTTATCCGTATGAAAAAGATACGTTGCTTATCGGATCGGGTGAGCGATATGACATTTTGTACAAAATCCCGGATTTTTCTGCCAAACGAGGATGCCTGTCATGTAATTACGGAGCCGGTATCAGCATAGCGCATGACCACAATATGATGGGGATGGCAAGTCAGGGAATTTACCCGCACGGGCCGCAAACTTTTTTTGATGTGAGAGCAAAAAGTACGAAAACAACTGATAAATAAATGATCCGTCCGAGGAAAAGGGATAAACTTATTTTTGACGTGCATTATCGTAAGGAATTATGCTTTAATGTGTGCGGTTTGAAATCTTATAACGTAAATTGAGATTGTTTTTTTAATCCCGTGGGATTAGGAGACACAACCGTGTTAAAAGTTGGAATCATCGGCGCAACGGCCTATACCAGCCTTGAACTTATAAAAATCCTCCTGCGTCATCCGGAGGTAAAGATTACCTATCTCGGCGTGCGCCGGACTGACCGTCCGAAGATATCTGATATTTTCCCTGCCTTAAAAGGACTGCTTGATCTGCCATGTGAAACGATTGAGCAGAAAGAAATACCGGGAAATATCGACCTTGCCTTTATTACCCTGCCGCCTACTATCTCCATGCAGTATGTCCCGCTTTTTACGGGCAAAGGGATCAAGGTTATAGATTTCAGCGCCGATTACCGTTTCCGTGACAAATCGCTTTATGAAAAGTGGTACAAGGCGCAGCATACGGATAGCAAGGGGATTGAGACCGCCGTTTATGGCCTTCCAGAGCTGTTCAGGGAGCAAATCAAAAAGACCAATCTGGTGGGCAACCCGGGTTGTTATACCACTGCGACGATATTAGCCCTGGCGCCCTTACTTCTAAAAGGACTCATCTTTTCAGAAGATATAATTGTTGACGCAAAGTCGGGTGTTTCCGGGCGCGGGCGTGAACCCAAAGAGGATACACACTATTGTGAATGTAACGAAAACATCGAGGCGTACAGCGTGGGAGGGCATCGCCACAGCCCGGAAATCGAACATATCCTTTCCATCAAGACACATCAGAAAGTTTCCATCCAATTTGTCCCCCATCTCATTCCCATGAATCGGGGCATTCTGTGCACCATTTATGCCAAACCGAAAGCAGGGGTGTACGGCCGTTCGTCCCTCCATGACGATGATGTACACAAACTCTATAAGGAATTTTACGGTAAAGAACCCTTTGTTCGTATCAAAGAAGGCAACGAGATGCCAAAGACAAAGGATGTAATATTTACGAACTTCTGCGATATTGCCACAAAGGTAACCGAAAACCGCATCATCATTCTTTCTGTTATAGACAACCTCATCAAAGGCGCATCAGGCCAGGCCGTCCAGAACATGAACGTCATGTGCGGATTTGATGAAAAGATGGGATTGTTATAAGCAAATCACCTTTCGTAACCATTACATAAGCAATTGAACTTATAGTATTAATCTGTAAAAACTTCTTTTATTGTAAGTTTATAAAATCTTGTCCTCGTGTAAACGGGGAAGTGGCGCGTGTCGAATGACGAGTGGCGAGAAAACGTCACCTGCCATACGCCACTTGCCTTATTTGTATTGCCTTGGTTGTAGTATTGTAGGTTGGGTTGAGGAACGAAACCCAACAATTTAATATTGCGAGAAAATAATGCAATATCGCAGATCACTGAAATAGAATTTGATGAAAATGTGGGACGTGAATAATCTCAGTTGTTGGGTTTCGCTTTCTCTCAACCCAACCTACACAACTGGTTGTAGTACATACTTTTCAGCAGGTGGATGCCAATTGCAGAAGAATTAGGATAATTTCTGCTCGAAAAGCAACAAAGAATGAAATGAAACAATATCGGGAGGAATATAAATGAAAAAAGAATACGATTTTTCAAAAGGTGAAAGAGGCAAGTTTTATCGCCCTGATGCGGAATTGTATCTACCTATTTACATCGAGCCTGACATGATGGACGTGCTAAGAAAATTCTCAGAGAAAAAAGGCGTTGAGGTTGCAACGATAGTAAATGAGTGGATAAAAAAAGACATTTCTATAGTAGAAACAATAACAAAGTAGCACATAACAAATCACTCGTGCGGATGGCTGATTAGCCACCGCACAGTTTTGTCGTTATGCCGATGTAGTAGTATCTTAAGAAAAACATTTTTGCATTCCCGGCAAAAATGTTTTTACAGTGTCTCGAATTTTGATATTCATAGGTTTTTGAGATACTGTTTAGTATCTCGCTGGTTCAATCGTCCACGATTGAACCGAAACAGTTGGCATTGTTCACGGCTGATACCAATTCAAAACCAATGACCCAATTCAAACCATCTGGTTCAATTTGCAAGATTGAACCAGCATTAGCATCCTGCAGTAACATTTTCTCCATTGCGGGTTCAGGTTTGTACCCTGAACCCCGGGTTTTGATTTGTCACAAACATTTTTGATCTTGCAAAATATTTGGGTTCGAGTTACAAACTTGAACCCGCTTGTGGACAATTTACAGTTTCACTTCCAGCTTGTTCGGGCGAGGTGAATAGTGATACAAATCTTCTCTTGTGTCAATATCCACTAATGTCTTCAAAATACCGCACGATAAATTATTTTTCTGTATTTTTTCCATTGTCTGCTCAAATACCCGGTCAGTGCTCCAATCAATATCTATAAACAAATCAGGAACAAATCCCTGTTCAAAACTTACAGGGACAGGTCTTGACATGCCTAACAGATAATAACCGCCATCCCTGCACGGGCCGATAACGATATCTTTCTCTTTTAAAACATCGAAGGCATTTTCAATTAAGGTTGCATCTATCTCCGGACAGTCTGTTCCTATGATTATCGTTTTGTGTAAAAACTTCCTTTCTTGGAAATTTTTTTTACAACCCCCTTCATCCCCCTTTTTTAAGGGGGATTCGGTTGCGGTTACGGTTCGCCGTGCTGTGCGTTTTTTGTAGTCTTTTTCTTGCAATATTTGTCTAAAGGCATTGGACATCCTTTCTCCTAAATTCCTGCCTTCTTGAGGGCTAAACTGTGTCTTTACTCCCCGATTACCCTGTAAGAATGGTTTTAGCCAATCCCTAATTTTCGTTTCCCTGTCAGCAGGGGTGAAGAAGATATGCACATCATACGTTAATGGATTTTTTGAGAAAATGTTTTTGATAACATTTTCAGCAAGTGATTTGTAAACCGCACATGCCTTTTCTTCCCCAAGAGCCTTTGCCAGGCGGGTCTTAACTTTTCCGGGTTCAGGATATTTGAGAAAGACTATTAAGGTGTTTTCCATTGTCACCGCAAAGACTTGGAGATATATTCTTCTAATGCCTCATGCCAGGGTCGCATTTTCTGGCCAGTTGTCGTGGTATATTTTGTACAGTTCAGGGAAGAGTTCCGGGGAACCCTGGCGGCACGTTGGTAATCTGCGGTTTTTAGAGGAAGGACGGATACCTGATTACCCGTTAATTCAAAAATCTTCTGTGCCCACTCATAGCGTGAACACCTTCCGATGTTTGTTACGTGGTATATGCCCTGAAGGTCTCTCGAAATAACGGTCTGTATTGCACACGAAAGGTCTGCGGTATACGTGGGACTCCCGTATTGATCGGTAACGACGGACACTGAACGGTTTTTCCTTCCCAGTTCCAGCATGGTGGTTACAAAATTCTTTCTATATGGTCCAAAAAGCCATGCCGTTCTGATAATGGCGCAATTACCATTTGTTTCCTGTACTGCAATCTCTCCTTCAAGCTTTGACTTGCCATAGACGGAGAGGGGATGGGGTTTGTCGGTTTCGAGGTAAGGGGCATTCTTCATGCCGTCGAATACATAATCGGTGCTGATATGGATGACCTTTGCCCCTGCCTGTTTCCCTGCCAGCGCAACGTTTTTTGCCCCGGTGGCATTGACGGCAAAGGCGTTAGAAATCTGCGTTTCACATGCATCTACATTCGAAAACGCAGCGCAGTTGACAATGACATCCGGCTTGATTTGAGCAATAAATTTTGAGGCATCCTCACCATGCGTGATATCCACATGCTCACGATCCGCAGCAATAACTTCATTACCAGGATTTTTTTGGTCAGAAAGGTTGGACAATCGATTGACAAGGTCTCTGCCAAGCATGCCATGGGAACCAATAACGAGTATTTTCATGACTGAATCGTATCCACATGCATCTGATACACACGTTTGTATTCTCCCTCCCCTGACATGAGGGATTCATGATTACCCACTTCCACAATGTGTCCCTTCTTCATTACAACGATTCTGTCGCAATGTTGTATGGTAGAAAGACGATGGGCGACGATGACCGTCGTTCTCCCGATGATAAGGTTGTTCAGCGCATCCTGTACCAGTTTTTCAGATTCATAATCCAGGGATGAAGTCGCTTCGTCTAAAAGCAGGATGGGTGCATTTTTCAATACGGCACGGGCGATGGCGATCCGTTGCCGCTGACCTCCCGATAGTTTTACCCCCAGTTCGCCCACAACGGTGTCATAGCCGTTCGGCAGACTCATAATAAACTCATGAATATTAGCGGCCTTTGCAGCGGATTGAACCTTTTCAAACGTGGCATTCTTTCTCCCATAAAGGATATTTTCATAAAAGCTGCGGTTAAAAAGGAACGTCTGCTGGGCAACAATCGCAGTGTGCTCAAGGAGCGACTCTCGTTTAATCTTTCGAATATCCGTTCCGTCAATTTCAATGCAGCCCTTGACGGGGTCATAAAAACGCGGTATCAGATTTATAATGGTTGATTTTCCTGCACCGCTTTCACCCACGATTGCGAGAACCTCTCCTTTATGGATGGTAAGATCAATATCCTTCAATATAAATTCCTTGCTGCCATCGTAAGAAAAACTCACATTCTTGAAGCAAATGCCTTCTTCAATTTTCTCCAGCGTTATAGCCTCCGGATCGTCTTTTATTGTCGGCTCTATTGTGAAAAGCTCAAAAACCCTGTTTACACCGGACAGAGACTCTTGTAAGCTCGCATAGCTCTTGGCCAATCTCTTAACGGTAGTGATTACCATAAACCCGGTAGCTGTTATGAATCCGGCGAGTTCGCCGGGCGTGATTTTCTTGGACATGACCACATAGCCGCCCATAACGACAATAGCAGCGAGTCCTAAAGTATAAACGAATTCACTGGTGCTGGTATTGAGCGCCTTTGCCTTGACCATCTTCATCCTTTTCCTGAAGAATCGTTCACTGATGTCGTGGATTTCACGGCTCTCTTCGGCCTCCATCTTAAATGCCTTTACAATCCGTATCCCAGCGAACATCTCCCGCATGGCGTCCGTGAGGTCTGAGAGATGCTTCAAACTCCCCTTACCATGCTTTTTGATCTTCCTGCCCATCACCAGCACAGGCACGAATACGATGGGAACGGCAATCAGGGTCAACAAAGAGAGTTTCCAGCTAAAATAAAATGCCAGCACTAGCCCGCAGATCAACTTCATAGGTTGAAGCAGTATTTCATCAAAAAGGATGGTAAGCCCTGACTGCGTGACCGCAATGTCATTCGTTAATCTGGACAGCAAGTCGCCGCTCTTTCTATTTTCAAAGAAACTCAGGGGCTGCGGGAGCAAGTGATCACACACCTTGTTCCGAATATCCACAACCACAGCCCACATGACACGATTCCTGAAATATTGCTGAAAATAACAGGAGAAAAAAATAACAGGGGCGAGGATTCCCATCACGATACCGATGCTCGTGAATGAACTGGTCGCGCGTTTTTGTATGGGTTCTATAAACTTGAATTTGTTGAATACCTGTTTTTTTAGCTGTTTAACGAGCGACGGGCTCTCATGTTTCTGCGGGGTCTGGTCTATATCGATCCTCGGCAGGTCGGTTATTTTTTCTGTGTCCCCCCTGATCAATTTGTCTATGATAGGTTTGATTAATGAAATCTGGACGCCGCTCGTCGAGGTATAAATGACCATACTGATTATGGCAAATACCATAAATCTCCAATATGGTTTTGTAAAGGACAGCAACTTGGCGCATTCACTAATAAGTGAGTTTTTTTTCATGAGTTTCCCGGTGATTATAAAAAAATTATAAAACCGTAGGGGCAGGTTTTAAACCTGCCCCTACACAGTGCGGTAAAATATTATTGGTTATCGAAATTTCTCAAGGTGGAGGAATAAAGCCAGGCGTAGGCGCTTATCGCAAAAACATTTTGCAGATTTATCGTTATAACTCGAATTAAGGGGAAATGTTATCACAACATCGCATATTTTTCAATAAAAGATTTTGTGTTGACACAACGTATCGTATTATAATAA
>VGXX01000166.1 GCA_016873155.1 Planctomycetota bacterium
TTGAGGCAGAACGGGAATTCAATATCGGTGAGTTTTATCTCAGACGCAAAACCCCTTCTGCTGCCGCTATGTATTTCGAGTACGTCAAGACCGATTTTCCCGGTACTATCTGGGCGGAGCGGGCTAATGAAAGATTGGAATTCCTGAGAATGATTGAGGCTATAAAATAAAAAATGGGAAAGGTACAATAACCATGAAAAAATATTCAAACTTGAGCAGTCGCCGAAGGATGCCTGATTTAACGACCGTTCTTTCCTTTATCGTTTTGTCATTACTTTTTATTTCACTCGGAAGTTGCGGTTATAGTTCTAAATCACTGCTCCGTTCCAATGTTCGGAGTATTTATGTGCCGATTTTTGACAACAATACCTTTCGCAGAGGATATGAATTTGATCTTACCAAGGCCGTACGAGATCAAATATTATTAAGGACACGCCTGAGCATTGTTGACAAAGATGAGGCCGATTCCATCCTGTTTGGAAAGATTTCCAGCGTCAATGAAAATGCAATCATTGAAGATACGAGGGATAATCTCGTTGAAAGCCGGGTTTCCATTGGAGTTGATATTCGATGGGTTGATAAGCGGACGGGAAGGACAATTGTTGAACGGAAAAATATCAAAAAACCCACGGAATTTATTGTCAGGAGAAATGAGACGCTTAGTTCCGCCAGTAATGAAGCATTTGTAAGAGTGGCTCAAAGTATTGTGGAAGCGATGGAAGAGGATTGGTGACAATGCGAGAAGTTGTTGAAGACAGTCCGCAATCGGTTGGGTATAGTTGTTTGGAAGGCATAAAATGTGAGATTCAAAATGATAATTTTCAAAGAGCGCTGTTTGACGTAGCGTATCCACGCGGCAAATTGCATCTTGGCAGGAGAACACACGTCATGGGGATACTCAACGTAACCCCGGATTCGTTCTACGATGGCAACCGATACGATACGGCGGAAATTGCCGTTGATCATGCGTTAAAAATGATAGAAGAAGGGGCTGATATCATTGATGTTGGCGGTGAATCCACGAGACCAGGCGCATATCCAATATCAGAAGCTGAAGAATTAAAAAGGGTAATCCCTCTTATAAAAATGTTATCGAAACAGACCCGGAAACCTATTTCCATTGACACCTATAAGGCAAGCGTCGCAGAAAAGGCCATTGACGCAGGGGCTTCGATGATAAATGACATTGGCGGATTGCTTATGGATAAACATATGGCAAAGGTCGCCGCAGAGGCAAAAGCGCCCGTCATCATAATGCACAAAAAGGGCAAACCAAGAACCATGCAGAAATACCCGATTCGTAAAAATGTAATGTCAGAAATACTATCATCTCTGCGAAAATCCGTTTCTCGCGCAGTCAATGCCGGAATAGATGAAGATAAAATTATCCTGGATCCGGGGATTGGTTTTGGTAAGACGCTGCGCCAGAATCTGGAAATTCTAAAAAGGTTGAGAGAGTTCAAAGGTATGGGATTTCCCATACTCATTGGTACGTCACGAAAACAGTTTATTGGCGCTGTTTTGAAGCTTCCCGTTCAGGAACGTCTGAACGGAACGCTTGCAACCCTTGCTGTTGCAGTTATAAATGGCGCACACATTGTGCGGGTTCATGATGTGCGTGAAGCCGTCCAGGTTGTAAGGATTTGTGATGCAATAGGGAATAGCTGATGTTTGGAAAAATATCTGAATTATTCGAAAATGTGAATGCCTGGATGATCGGCAGGTCAGTGGGTGAAATATTCCTTATCTTCATGGTGGTGTATGTGGTATTGAGGATTATGCAGGGCACCCGCGGGACCAGTATTTTAAGGGGACTGGCGTTTATTATAGTTTTGATTTCCGTAGGCGTGTTATTCTTTGTGCGAAAATTACAACTCTATACGATAAACTGGTTGATAACAGAGTTTGTCCCTGTATTTATTATTCCGATAATTATTCTTTTTCAACCCGAATTTCGACGCGCCTTGTTAAGGCTTGGCCAAAATCCTGTCTTTCGGGTGTTTCTGAAACCCGAATACAAAGTAACTGATGAAATCATAAAGGCTGTTGGTGCTTTATCCAAAAACAAAACTGGTGCGTTAATAGCAATAGAGCGAGAAGTTGGCCTCGATAACTTTATAGAAACCGGAACGAAACTAAATGCGGATGTGTCAAGCGAATTAATATGTACCGTATTTTGTCCTGGTTCCCCTTTGCATGACGGGGCTGCTATTATTCAGGAGCAGAAAATGATTGCAGCGGGTTGTTTGCTCCCGCTTACGGAGAATACGGAGCTGTCAAAGAGTCTTGGCACACGCCATAGGGCAGGAATTGGACTTACAGAAGAAACCGATGCCATCGTTATTATTGTATCAGAAGAAACGGGCACTATCTCAACCGGGTTCAAGGGTGCGTTGAACCGGGACATCGACGAGAAAGGGTTAAAAAAGATACTCGACGAACTCTCTACCGAAAGATTTGGTATCGTCAGGAGCCAGCAGGCGTGATCAAAGAAATATTTACCGGCAATATGCTCACAAAATTCATGGCACTGGTCATGGCGGTTGCGCTCTGGCTCTATGCGATTAATCGTCAGACCGGAGACGTCACGGAAGTGGTCAAATTGAATGTTTCTGTTCCTGAAGGCATTACCGTACTCGAACAGAGCTTTGAGGAGATAACTGTACATCTGCGAGGGCCGCAAAGTATTATCGAAAGCGTTGAAGATATGATAAAGGACCGGAAAATCCAGGCACGGTACGTCGTCAAGGAATCGCCGGAAGGCATAGAAGACCAGGTAAAACAAACAATCCCCATTACTAGGGCGCACATGAACCTGCCAAGCGCCGTCAAATTGGTGTCTGTATATCCTGACAGAGTCGATGTATTACTCGGTAAATTACAGCAGAAAAAATTAAAGGTCGATTTGCAAAAGAAAGGCGAGCCGGCCGTCGGATATACAATTGCAAATGAATTCGTATTTCCGGGGGAAGTCGAGGTAACGGGACCTCTCAATACCTTAAAAGAGGCTTCTTTTATCAATACCATTCCTGTTGATATCAGTGGAATTACCTCTGAGCAAAACCGGACATTTCCCTGGAGAATCGGAATTGACCAGAAAGTAATCGTTAAGAGAGGCGATAAAAACGTTTCGGTGCCGGTTACCTGTAACGGAGACGTGCGGGTATGGATACAAATCGTGGAACAACAAGAAACAAGATTCCTTGAGAAAATAAAGATCAAGGTAATGAGACCGTCAGAATATCCTTATGAAATCAAACTACAGGATGAATATGCCAATATACGGCTAAAAGGTCCCAAACTTGTACTGGATAAGCTCAATACTGAAGATGTTGTATTGTATATCGACGTTACCTCATTAAAACCACCGGGGCCTTATAAACAACCACTAAAATGTGATTTACCGAAAAACGTGGAACTCGTTGATAAATTACCTGAAGTACATTTAGACATCCGCGAAAGAATGCGTTCTTTGGGGGTAAAATGATACAGTTAGGTGTAAATATAGACCACATTGCCACGATACGACAGGCCAGAAGGACATTCGAGCCTGACCCTGTGACGGCCGCCTCGCTTGCAGTCCTCGGAGGCGCGGATATTATTACCGTCCACCTGAGAGAAGATCGAAGACATATACAGGATCGAGATGTCAGACTGCTCAGAGAAACGATATTTACCAAGCTAAACCTCGAAATGTCCACAGCGCCGGAGATAGTGGATATTGCCTTGAAAACAAAGCCGGAACAGGTCACCCTTGTACCTGAAAAGAGACAGGAGATTACGACAGAGGGCGGATTAGACGTTGTATCCCAAAAAAAGACAATTATGAATGCAGTCAAAAGATTTAAAGACGCCGGCATCCTGGTCAGTCTTTTCATTGACCCGGAAGAACGTCAGATAGCTGCGGCTAAGGACGCAGACGCACAGTATATTGAATTGCACACAGGAAATTATGCGAATGCAAAAGATGCGGCTATCAGGAACAAAGTGATTCAAAAATTGCAGGACGGTGTGAAGGCATCTCAAGAATTGGGATTACAAGTAAACGCAGGGCACGGCCTGACGTATCAAAACGTTGGATTGCTTGTGGAATCCCTTGATGTCGGGGAATTGCATATCGGGCACAGCATTGTGTCACGAGCGGTCTTTGTAGGCATCCAGCAGGCCGTTTCGGAAATGAAGGAATTGATTTTCAAACATAACTTACAAAAATATATTCAAGGTCGAAAAGGAGAATAAATATGTTTACGGGTTCCCTTGTAGCATTGGTAACGCCCTTTAAAAATGGAGAAGTTGACTATAAAAAGCTGAAAGAACTCGTTGAATTCCACATAAAGAACGGAACAAGCGGGATCGTTCCTTGTGGTACAACGGGCGAATCCGCTACCCTGTCGTTTGAAGAGCACGAACGGGTGATTGGCGAGGTCGTCAGCATAGCAGACGGGAGGATAAAGGTACTGGCAGGAACAGGTTCAAATAATACGGAGGAGGCCCTTCGTTTGACAAGACATGCCAAAAAAGCAGGGGCAGACGGCGCACTGCTTATTACCCCTTACTATAATAAGCCTACCCCTGAAGGGCTTTACCGGCATTACAAATTAATTGCCGAGGAGGTGGATATCCCGATTGTAATATATAATGTTCCGTCCAGAACGGGTATTTCCATTTTACCGGAGACGGTGGCGAAGCTTGCTGAAATTAAGAATATTGTCGGGATGAAAGAGGCCAGCGGAAATATTGATCAAACGACCCAGATATTACAATTGTGCAATATAACAGTCCTTTCCGGTGATGATTCGCTCACCCTGCCTATTATGTCAGTAGGTGGAAAAGGGGTGATATCGGTAGTGGCAAATATTGTCCCTGCAGATACAGCCGCTTTGACCAAATATTGTTTGGATGGTAATTTTGAGGCAGCCAGGAAATGCCACCACAAACTTTTTCCGCTGTGCAAGGGTATGTTTATCGAAACAAACCCGATTCCCGTAAAAACCGCCATGAAATTGCTGGGGAGAATAAACGGAGAGATGCGCTTGCCGCTTTGCGATATGACGAAAGAACATGAAAATCAATTAACCGGCATACTAAAAGGATATGGATTAATGTAATAACATAGTCAAACCAGAGTAAATCTGGAATTCTGTTAAATTTTAGATTTACGATTTCAGAATTACGATTTAGAATTTAAATCGAAAATCGTTCATCGTAAATCGCAAAAGGAGTTTCATTTTGATAGACAAAAAAAAGATTATAGAATCAATCCGATTATACATAGAAGGTATTGGTGAAGATCCTAGATCCTAACCGTGAAGGCCTTTTGGAAACGCCCGAACGGGTTGCCGATATGTGTGAAGAAATATATGCAGGTATCGGGCAGGATTCTCACACGGAGATCAAGGTGTTAAAATCTGAAAAGTATGATGAAATTGTACTCCTGAAAGACATCCCCTTTTATTCCATGTGTGAGCATCACCTCCTCCCTTTCAGCGGTGTTGCGCACGTAGCCTACATTCCGCAGGGGAACAGGGTAACGGGGATCAGCAAACTGGCAAGGGTTGTTGAAATTGAGGCAAAGCGACTGCAAGTCCAGGAAAGACTCACCACAGACATTGCGGAATCCATCATGAAGGCGTTAAAACCCAAAGGGGTGCTTGCTATTATCGAAGCCGAACATCTCTGTATGACCATGAGGGGTATCAAAAAGCCAGGCACAAGAGTGCAGACCTCTGTAGTGCGCGGCATCTTTCGTGATAACCCGGCGACCCGCGCAGAGGCCATGGCGCTCATCAAAGGACATTAAAAATCTTTATCTGCGAAACCTGTACTGAGCCTGTCGAAGTATCTGTGGTTCCAAATGTTCTTCTTGTGTTGTTCTGTTATATAGAAAATATCCTCCATGACGATAACAACATTATATAAAAGAAAATTTATAGTTATCAGTGCCTCTTTACCGGTTGCCTTATGCATGGTTTTGTTCCTGGGGGGTGTTTCCTTTGCCGGCAAAGGTAAATCTAAGGGACAGACACCTTCCGCAACATCCCAAACACCTCCGTCAAATATCGAAATGGGATCGAACTTGAAGTTTCTCAGCCTGAGCCTGAAAGATAGTATCGTCTACGCCCTGCGCAATAATTTTGATATCGAGATTTCGAGGCTAACTTCAAATATGAAAGATTATGAAATTACCGTACAAAAGGCAAAATACGACCCCACATTGAAATTAGAAGGTAATATCGAAAATGACGAAACACCCATAAACAGTAAACTGGTCGGTGGTCTGGAAACAAGCTCTATTAGCCCTTTTGTTGAACAGGGAAAGACGGCGGATGCCGTGATTCAGTCGATGATTCCCACAGGCGCAACGCTGTCCCTTGAATACAATTTATTCCGTGATTTTGTCGACCCCAATCCTTTCCGGTTACTCAATCCAGCCTATGAAAATTATGTGGAGGCAAAGATCACACAGCCTTTGTTAAAAGGCGCCGGGTGGTTTTATAACAGAAGCCTCATTTATATTGCGAGAAACAACAAAAAGATTTCCCTGGCTCAATTCAAAAACAAAGCAATAGAAGTTTCCAATTCTGTTCAGGAGGCATACTGGAATCTTGTGAAGGCAATCGAGGATCTAAAGGTAGCAAATAAATCCAAGCAACGCGCGGAAGACTTGCTGAGAAAGAACAGGATACAGGTAGAAACGGGCACCCTTGCGCCTATTGAGATCATTGATGCAGAATCCGGCGTGGCATCAAGGGTCGAGGCGATAATTTCCGCAGAAAATGCGGTTAAGGACAAAGAGGACGAACTCAAAAAAATCATGAATTTTGCCGACACTGATATTATCTCCGACGCCGCCGTTATCCCAACCAATAAGCCGGACTTCGAACCGAAAAAGGTCGAATTGAAAGAAACCATCAAAATAGCCATGGGAAAACGTCCCGAATTACTGGAATTGCAGCTCAAGACAGAAAATGCAGATATGCA
>VGXX01000167.1 GCA_016873155.1 Planctomycetota bacterium
CCACTATTGAATTCCAGGGTAAGGATGAGAATCTGCGGGTATTCGTCGACGGTCACAATGTAACGAAAGAAATTCGTTTACCGGCTGTTACGAATAATATTCATTATATCTCAAATAAACCCGGCGTCCGGCAGCGCATGGTAAAACTTCAACAAAAGCTTGCAGCAGAAGGAAACACCGTTGCCGAAGGAAGAGACATGGGCACGGTTGTATTTCCAAATGCGGAAAGAAAGTTTTTTCTGGACGCAGATATTGAAGAACGCGCCAAAAGACGTTACGCCGAGTTTAAGCCGTCGCATAAAGAAGTTTTTTATGCTGACGTTGTAAAAGATATAGAAACGCGCGATAGGCGGGATACAACAAGAAATAATTCACCCCTGGTAAAAGGGCGTGATGCAATATATATTAACACAACGAAGTTAACCGTTGACGAGGTGTTTAATATGATGCTCAAAGAAATAGAGTCTATAGTACATAAATAGGAGTTTTTGAGGCAAAGCGTAAAACGTATTTTATTTCGTTCATTTTTTTAATTTTTATTTCGGAGAATTCATCAAATTATGGATCGTGATATTTTAAAAGAGTATAACGTAAATTTAGCCGACATTGAAAAAGAAGTCGAAGCGATTGTGGGGGGCGAGGACAACAAAAAGAAGATGGAATCCACGTGTTATGATTCTATCCAGGACTTTGAGGTAGGCTCAGTTCTGAAAGGACGTATTTTAAGCGCCATTGGCGACAATATAGTCGTGGATTGTGGATATAAGTCTGAAGGTATGGTCCCCAAGTCTGAATTTGACGATCCTTCCGAAATAGGAATTGGTGAAGAGGTAGAAGTTTTATTAGAAGCGGTGGAAGATGATTCGGGACTCATTAAATTATCGAAACGCAAGGCAGACCGCATACGTGGATGGGAAAGGGTTATTGCAAAATACAAGGAAGGCGATATCATAACGGGACGTGTTACGAGAAAAATTAAAGGCGGTCTTCTTGTGGATATGGGAGTTCCGATATTCTTGCCAGCTTCACAGATCGATGTAAAACCACCCGGCGATATTGCTCAATACATTGGACAAGAAGTCACATGCAGAATACTAAAAATAGACGAGGCGCGACAAAATATTGTTGTTTCCAGAAGGAAGCTCATCGAAGAAGAACGCAACAAGAAGAAACAGGGGTTATTGGCTGAAATTGAGGTGGGACAGACCAGAAAAGGCGTGGTGAAAAACATTGCCGATTTTGGCGCATTTATAGACCTGGGTGGCCTGGATGGACTTTTACACATTACCGATATGAGCTGGGGGAGAATAAGTCACCCCTCCGAACTGTTGGCAATTGACGACGAAATCGAGGTGAAGATACTCGACATCGATAAAGAAAAAGAAAAGGTTGCTCTTGGACTAAAGCAAAAATCAGAAAACCCGTGGATGAATATCGAGGAGAAATATCCAGTCGGCTCCAGGGTAAAAGGACAGGTTGTTAATATAATGTCCTATGGCGCCTTTGTAAAACTGGAAACAGGGATCGAAGGACTTGTGCATATTTCCGAGATGTCATGGACACGCCGTATCAACCATCCTTCTGAAATGGTGGCTATTGGGGATATGGTAGAGGTCGTTGTCCTTAAGATTGATAAGGAAAAAGAAGAAATCTCACTCAGCATGAAACAGACGGAAGTTAATCCCTGGACGGTAATCGAAGAAAAATATCCAGCCGGAACAAAAATTAAGGGACGTGTCCGCAATCTGACTAATTACGGCGCATTTATTGAGATCGAAGAAGGTGTAGACGGATTGCTGCATATTTCCGACATGTCGTGGGCAAAGAAGGTAGGCCACCCCTCTGAAATTGTTAAGAAGGGGGATAAAATTGAAGCTATCGTACTTTCCGTTGACCGTGAAAAGAAGAGGGTCGCTTTGGGTCTAAAACAGCTTTCTGATGACCCATGGACAAAAGAAATTCCGGACAAATTTAAGGTAGGCGATATCGTAAAAGGTAAAGTCACCAAGCTGACCAACTTTGGCGCATTTCTGGAACTCGGTAAAGGGATAGAAGGTCTGTTACATATCTCGGAATTCTCCAATGAAAAGGTAACCAATCCGGCCGATGTCGTCAACATCGATGATGAACTGGAAGTCAAGGTTATTCGAATCGAACCTGATGCAAGAAAGATAGGACTTAGTCTTAAAAAATTATCCGATTCTTCAACCGGGGAATCCCAACAGCAACCATCAGGTGAAGGTACGGATACATTTGAAAAGGAAGCGAGCGCAACAGACGCTTAGGAATGCTGTAACAGAAAAGAAGGAGATACGAATACGGAATCTGCTTTACAAACATATCTGAAAGAAATTAACAAAATTCCGTTGTTATCTCTTGAAGAAGAAAAGGAAATAACAAAAAGGGTAGTGGAGGGGGATGCGAAGGCACGAGAAAAACTGATACGCTCTAACTTGCGGCTGGTCGTCAGTATTGCAAAACAATATGTTCATAGAGGGCTGTCCTTCCTGGATTTGATCGAGGAAGGGAATATTGGTTTAATTCGTGCCGTTCAAGGTTTTGACCCTACGACTGGATTTAAATTTAGTACGTATGCGACATGGTGGATAAAACAGGCAATCCGCAGGGCATTAACGGATAAGGCAAAAACGATCCGCATACCCTCTTACATGCTCGAAAAAATATCCAGACTGAAAACCACGTCTACTGACCTTTTAGATAAACTCGAAAGACCGCCCAGCCTGAGTGAGATTGCAAAAGAAATGGATATCACTGCAAAAAAAGTGGAATCCATCGAACATGCCATACGCTCGACAGGGTCACTCAATTCAACAGGCGTCACAGGCTCTGATCTTATTTGGGCATTGAGCAGTATTTTGCCCGATAAAAAAACACCAGCCCCTGAAGATGAGTTGGAGGAAACGTATGAAAGAGAAACGTTGGAAAAGCTCCTGGATATTATCGATCAGAGAGAAGCCACGGTAATAAAATTGCGATACGGATTGGCGGATGGTGAGCCCAAGACCCTGGAAGAAATTGGCAAACTGCTGCATTTAAGCCGTGAACGCATACGACAAATAGAGAAAGAAACCATTCAAAAATTACATTATATTCAGACAAAAGAGAAATAACTTATGGACAATTTAAAAAAACTGATTCGTGATGTACCCGACTTTCCCAAAAAAGGAATTATCTTTAAAGATATTACACCGCTGTTGCAAAACCCAAAAGGTCTGAGAGAGTGTGTTGAAGCGATATCTACTCATTATAAAAATAAAAAAATTGATGTTGTCGTCGGCGCCGAGGCGCGTGGTTTTATTCTGGCTCCTACGATTGCCTTTAACCTCGGCGCAGGCTTTGTCCCTATTAGAAAACCCGGGAAACTTCCTTATGAAAAGATCAGCATGAGCTATGCCCTCGAATATGGGACTGATACCCTGGAAATACACAAGGACGGTGTCAGGAAAGGACAACAGGTACTCATGGTGGACGACCTATTGGCAACCGGCGGGACAATGGCTGCATGTTGCAGGATGGTTGAATCCTTGGGTGGAAATGTTGTCGGATGCGCCTTTTTGATTGAGTTGACCTTCCTCAACGGCAAAAAAGCGCTAGGTAAGTACGATACATACTCGCTTATAAAATATTAAGAAGAGGCTTGTTTTTTGTACTCAAATCCAAAATCACACAAAATAAAAAAAGGAAGATACGGTTATTAATTCAGAACTATTTCTATCGATCGGCCTTCCTTCCAGACCTGATTAAACACCTTTGCATTTTTTAATGCATCCATCACCTGTTTTTCAATCCACATAATCACGTCACTATAACCGCAACTAAAACACCTGACCATCATAGGTCCTTTCATCGTTTTCACCGTCACGGAAATGGCTTCACCCTCACAGTTCGGGCATCTGGTTGAAGAAATTACGGCCTTATATTTTTCACTAATTTCTTTGTTTGAAAAATGGTCTGACATTTTTATACTCCTTTAAAAGAACTGATGAGTATACGGAAGTTTCAATTTTAAAACACATCTTTTTAAACAAAAGTTTCCAATAATTTATTTTATTTGAGTTTCTCGTTGCGAGTCTGAATAATCAATGACTTTTTTCGTAAGGTATGGTGGGCGCTAGTGGATTCGAACCACTGATCCCTTGCGTGTGAAGCAAGTGCTCTAGCCACTGAGCCAAGCGCCCAAATTTATAATTCATATTTTATTAAATATTTTTACTAAATTCCATCAAAAATAATTAACGCCGTGGGATTTTTTGTTCCATCTCAAAATTCTTTGACAAAAGATTTCTCTTTAGCTACAATCAACTCCGAAGTGTTAATTATTTTTATGCAAAGGGGTAGATACTATGAATGCTAAAGACAACCATCTTTCCCGCAGGGATTTTTTAAAACATACGGCGCTCGGTGTTGCTGGCGCTGGAATCGGCATTTGCGGTTTTAAAAATCTGCAAGCAGCACTTGGGGCTGACGAATCACTTCCTTCCTTTGACAAAAGCCGCGTAATTGCTGTTAAAAGAAGTGGGATTATGAAGGACGGTAAGCCAGACCAAAAAATCATCCGGGATATGATGAACGAGGGTATGTTTACTCTTACAGGGAAAAAAACGACCGCAGAGGCATGGCGCACGTTCTTTACCCCAGAAGATGTTGTTGGGATTAAAGTCAACCCAATCGGCGGGGTAAAACTCTCAACCCGGCCGGAAGTTGTTAACGCAATCGTTCTCGGACTGAGAGCTGCCGGGGTAAAGGAAAATAATATTATTATCTGGGACCGTTTTAGCTATCATCTGATTACAGCCGGTTTTCCCGCAAATCACGGAAGCAGCGGGGTTCGCAGCTACGGCACTGAATCGGCGGCTGGATATGATAAAGCAACATATTATGAATCGCTGGATGATGATTACACCCTGCGCCAGGACGACGGGGCGCGTTCGCTCTTCAGCAATATCGTTACCAAACACGTAACGGCAATTATTAATGTGCCCGTTATGAAGGATCACGGAATCGCAGGCGTGACCTTGTGCCTCAAAAACCTTGCATTTGGCGCTATCAATAACACACAGAGGTTCCATCCGACACCCTACTTTTGTGATCCTGCTTCGGCAGAGGTCTGTGCGCATCCTGTACTCAGGAACAAGGTGCGTTTGCATATTGTAGACGCGTTGCAGGCATGTTTTGATGGTGGTCCTGCCAGCATGAAGACATGGACGATGTGGAATGAAGAACGTCTCTTTTTTGGCACTGACCCGGTAGCAATTGATAGGATAGGGCTTGAAATCATAGACAGGAAGCGTAAGGAAAACAATTGCCCTTCGGTATTTCAAAAGGCAAAGCATATTGCTACCGCGGAGAAAAACGGATTAGGCGTTTATGACAGAAAAAATATTGAGTTAATAGAACTCAATGTGTGAAAGGTATCAGAGGTTTAATTTTAATGTTGGACTTAATCTTGAGTTGCCGGAGAAGACCTTGTATTTTTATCTATTGGTGAGAGTTCTTCTATTTCCTTCTTGCTTCCAGCCCCCAAAGCCTTAAACTTTCTGGCGGTGGGGAGCACACGACCCTCGTATGATGCCACGGCTGAATTAAATGCTTCAACTGCCTTTCCGAGAGATCCTCCGAGCTTGTTAAAGTGTTCGACCATCGTGGCAATACGCTCATGAAGTTCTTTGCCGAGTTCGCTGATCTGCTGGGCATTTTCAGCAAGCTGTTCCTGCCGCCAACCATAATGGACTGCGCGCAGGAGTGCAATAAGAGTTGTTGGCGTTGCCAGGATGACGCGTTGATTAACGCCCTCTTCAATCAATGATGGGTCTTGCTCCAGCGCAGCGCTGAAAAACGTCTCACCGGGCAGAAAAAGTACCACAAATTCAGGTGTTGGTTGAAATTGATCCCAATAAGATTTTGCGCTCAATTTTGTCATATGCGACCGTATCTGCTGCGCATGCTCCCTGAGCCTTAATAAGCGCTGGTCATCATCTGGGGCTTCCAGCGCCTCAAGGTAAGCCTTAAGCGGTGTCTTTGCGTCGACAACAATATTTTTATCTCCCGGTAACCGCACGATTACATCAGGACGCAGTCTGCCGTCTTCCGTTAGAACGGTTTGCTGCTGATAAAAATCACAGTATTCCAGCATACCGGCAATCTCGACCACTCTTTTTAATTGTATTTCCCCCCAGTTGCCGCGTACCGTTGGCGCCCTGAGCGCCTTGACCAGATTACCCGTTTCTGACTGTAACTTCTCCTGTATGGTTATGAGGGATTTGACCTGTTCGGTTAATGTTCCATAGGCTAGCTGGCGGGACTTTTCCAATTCACGGACATGGGTGTCCACTTTCTCCAAAGACTGTTTGATAGGTGTTACGAGGTTTTCGACTGCCTTCTGTCTCTGTTCGAGGTCTCCCTTCGCTTCAACCTGGTATTTTTCTAATGTAGTTTTTGCTAAATCCAGAAAGGATTGATTGTTACTTTTTAGCGCTTCTGCCGAAAGTGCTTTAAAGGCATCGCTCAGCTTTTGCGTAGCATCATCAAGGATGGCTACTTTTTCTCCAGAAACCCTGCGTTCGTGTACGAGCGTAGTTTCCAACCGCACGATTGACTGGTTCAGTTCAGAGATTTTTTCGTTCTTCTGATTCAGGTCTGTTTGTGCATTCACCAACTCCTGCTGAACCGCAGCAAGTCTCTCTCTGAGCATCACGCTCTGTGACCTCCCAATCAGCCAAAGGATGATGCTTCCAGCCAAAATTCCGCCAACTGCAGCTATAATTAACCAAAAAGATTCCATATTAGTTTACAATCCAATTTTGTTCTCGTTTTTGATAGTTTCACAGCCGGGTGGAATTGCCTTCAGATTTATTGTATAATGTAGTTAAATAAAGGTCAATTATTTAAAAATAGACATCTTCATAGTCGGGAGTCTATC
>VGXX01000168.1 GCA_016873155.1 Planctomycetota bacterium
CAATCCCGCAGGGGTAACCACTGACTGGAGAGCCGTATGCGGGAGACCCGCCTGTACGGTTCGGAGGGAGGAGAGGCGAAAGCCTTTCCTACCCCTATCCGATAGAGGGGAGATTAAAGTTGCTGCCCTGGGCAGCCTAGCTTGGTTGCGGTTACGCTGCGCTATGAATTTCCTTTAAGAGAAGTATGGAATTGAATCTTCTTTCTGAACAAAACTTTTTCAAGGAGCGCTTATGATAAGACAAATCGGGTTGGCCATATTGTCGATGGTAGTGTTCTGTGCCGGATGTAAGACGATCTCCACGAGTACGATAAATGTAAATTTAGATCCATCTGACCGCAGTGTAAAGACACTTGCTGTAATGCGCTTTGACGATAAATTTATCCAGGATGAGGCGGTGAAGGGATTAATAATGAAAACGATAAGCAATCCTGATGCAGGCGAAATGCTTGCGGATATGATGACCGATGAGTTACACAGATGGGGAAATTATCGCATTTTAAGCCGTTCCGAGGTTAAGAACAAAATAAAGACAAGCGATGCTAAGGAAGAAAATCTGGTCAAATTAAAAGATTATGCCGCATTAGGCAAGATGTTGAATGTGGATGCGGTGGTCATTGGTAAGATACACAAGTTTGGGCTATCAAACATGGCAGTCTATGCGCGGGGAAGCGTGTCTTTTACTGCGGAATGTATTGATACGAATAAAGGTAAAATGTTGTGGTCGATGGAAATGAATGAGAGCGCACCATACAAGGATGAAGTCGATTTGGCAATTAAGATCGTCAAAGAAGCAGTCGAAAAACTTAAAAAAGAGACAGAATGAATAAAACACGGAGAGACGCAGTACCGTGCGTCTCTTCAAAGGAATAAATTTCATTTTTATTTCTTACTTCCAAACCTCATTGATATCTCACTTAAAAGTCTTTCTTTATTAAACGGTTTTTCCAGGAACGAAACGTTTCCTAATGCCTGGAAACATCGATACGTCTTTTCGTCCAATGCAGAGGCCATGATGACCGGTACTTCTTTATATCGGCTGTCTCTCCTCAGCAAGGCAAAAAACCTGTCTCCTGTCACCCCGTCCATTAAAATATCTAATATTACAAGATTGTATATTTTTTCTTTTATCTTTTTCTGACCTTCTTCTGCATTTGAAACAATAGTAACCGTGAATGGTTCTCCTTCCAGCATGTCCTTGTAAAACTCCTGCATCTCCAGGTCGTCCTCTACGATTAACAATTCCTTCATTTTTTCTTACTCCCGTGAAAAGATTATTTAGGGTTTGTAATAACTTTTTGTTTGGTGTCCGCAATCATTGGTAAGGTAAATTTAAACCGCGATCCTTTCCCTTTTCCTTCGGATTCTACCCAAATCCTGCCTTTATGCTTTTGCACAATATTCTTGCAGATGGCAAGTCCGATTCCCGATCCAAACGCCGAAGGTGTTTCTTTGTAAAACTTCTCAAACACCCGCTCTCGTGTTTTCTCGTCTAATCCTCTGCCCGTATCTTCCACCGTGACCTCCACTGCATCTGGCAGCACTCTTGCCGATATAACAATTTTTCCATGTTCCGTAAACTTTATGGCATTGTTTACCAGGTGATTTATCAAATGGTATATCATATCCCGATCTGCCCTGATAAGGGGAATACCGGCAGGTAGCTGGTGTGTGAGGACATTGTTTTTTGTGCTGGCAGAATCCTTCTGTTCAAAAACAATCTGTTTGACTAGATCAGCAATTGAAATATCAGATAGTTTTAATGGTTCCATTCCCGATTCTAACTTGGATATATCAAGGATATTTTTTATGGAGTTTTTTAATCGGTTGACATTGTTCCTGAGTATTTCGTGAATTTGAGAGCTTCTTCCCAACGACACTTTATCCCCTAACGCGACAGAACGTTCGAACATGTCAATAGCCATCTCTATTTTAGCAACAGGCGTTTTTAGTTCATGGGTAACGTCACGGACCAGATTGTCCTTTAATTCATCCAGTTTTTTCCTTTCGGTAATGTCGCGACAGAATCCCTCAATGCCAACGACATCGTTATTCTGCTTCATAGGAAGCATTTCAAGGGACAACCATACAACATGACCTTGCTTATGTATAACCCGAAACTCAATATCCATTAAGCTATTGTTCTGCCCATTGAGTATTTGTAAAATCTCATGCTGCACACGCTCTTGATCTTCTTCATGACACAGGGAGAGTCCATAGCCTCTATTTTCATAAAATTGATTTGCGGCGTAGCCTGTAATCTTTTCTACCGAAGGGCTCATCAGGAGGAATTCCCCATCCTTTGTGCACTCAAAGATAATATCCGGCGAACTCTCAATGACCGTCCTGTATTTTTCTTCAGCCTCTTTAATTCTGTTAAACAGCCGTGTATTCTCAATTGCCATGGCTAACTGAGGGGCAATTTGCGAAAAAAATGTGATATGTTTTTTTGAGTAATAGTCCTTTCGTTTGCTCCCAAAATTTACACTGCCGATTACGCGTCCTTTATGCTCAAGTGGGTATCCCAATCTCGAATGAATTCCCTCTTTATATAATACGGGATCCGTTAGAAATCGGCCTTTGGACGTATCTTCCACGATCACCGGCTGACGGAATTGAACCACCCTTTTCATCAAGCTTCCTTCCATGGGATACTGGACGCCTTCTTTTAGGTCTGTATATTCATAATCCTTTGACAGCACAAAGGTCTCGTACAGGTTATTATCTTCGGTAATGAGAGTAACGCTCAGTCGGTCAAAATCAATTACTTTGAGCAGTTCCTTGCTCATCGTTTCGTAAACTTCCCGGATATCCGGACTCGAAAAGATAATTTGGTTTATAGTAAGAATGATCTCTTTTTTATTGGTAAACATTTTAAGAAATTTACGATTTGCGAATTACGATGTAAGATTTTAAGAGTGAAAATAATCATACTTCGTACTTCGTAAATCTAAAATAGTAAGTTATTTGCGGTCGATTCCCACGCTTCTAAACCAGAATGACTCTTTTATTTTGTGAGTTCCTGCAATGCCTTATCGTAAGCCTGATATGCCTTCTGACCGAAGAGGACAAAGCGTGCCAGTTCAATATCGGCATGGGTTTTTAAATACTGTATTACTGTTTTTAGAGCCACCGTGGCTGCCTCGTCAAGTGGATACCCATAAGCGCCGGTACTGATGGATGGGAATGAAATACTTTTAAGTTTGTATTGGGAGGCAAGTGTCAGGCTGTTTTTGTATGCGTTAGCCAACAGTTCCGCCTCGCGCCTGTTACCGCTGGAGTAGACGGGACCTACCGTGTGAATTACGTATTTTGCTTGTAAGTATCCTCCGGTAGTAATTCGTGCCTCTCCTGTTGGACATCCACCAAGCTTCCTGCATTCCTCCAATATCTTTGGACCTCCTGCACGATGGATTGCCCCGTCCACGCCGCCACCGCCCAGAAGGCTGGAGTTTGCCGCATTGACGATGGCGTCTGTCTCCTGTTCCGTAATATCGCCCTCGATAAGTTCCAGAACTGATTTGTTAATAGTAACTTTTACCATACGCGCCCCTTTATGCAAAAGGCATTGTCTTAAATGATTCCCGGACACAAATTGTTATTCTGTGCTTGATTTAAACATTTGCAACCAATTTTGTCAAACAAGATGTTACCATCTTTTCAATTTATCGGTTAGTGGGGTATTGTAGATTCAGTCTTTATTTGACGTTCACCTGGAATTACTTCAGGCCAGAATAAAGTTGAAATGTCTTTTTAAATTCCTTATACTTCGCACAAATATAAATGGATAATATTAAAATGTTAAAACCGTATTTAAAAGAACTCTACGATATTTATAGTCGTGGAGATGCCAGAGAGGAAAGCTTCTATTCTGTCCTTGCAGGTCTTTTGCAGAAATATGCAGAATCAACCAGCAAGAAGAGCATTCACATAACTACCCTGCCGAAAAAGACGGATGCCGGCAATCCCGATTTCAGAATATGGGACGGTAATCAGCATATCGTTGGCTATATTGAGGCGAAAGCGCCAACAACCGAATATTTAGATCAAATAGAAACTACAGATCAAATCAAACGTTACAAAAAAACCTTTTCAAATTTAGTACTGACTAACTTTTTTGAATTCAGGCTCTATCGCAACGGCGATCTTATTGGCAAAGTCTGTATTGCCAGGCCGTTTGTCATGCATACGCTCAAAACAGTTCCGCCGGTTGAAAACGAACCAGATTTCTTTAAACTGCTTGAAAAATTCTTCTCTTTCTCACTTCCCAAATTCTACGATGCCGAATCCCTTGCTAAGGTGTTGGCAGATAAGACACGCTTTCTCAGGGACGAAGTAATTACCCAGGAATTACGAGAAGAAGAGGAAGGAAAAAGAAAAAGCATTACAGGGTTTTACGAGGCATTCAAACAATATCTCATAAGTGACCTTTCGAAAGAAGCGTTTGCCGACCTCTATTCACAAACCATCACCTACGGACTATTTGCCTCAAGGGTTCGGGCAAAGAACGGATTTAACAGAGAACTTGCCCATAAAAATATTCCACACACAATTGGCATTTTAAGGGATATTTTCAGGTTTATTTCCCTTGAAGAACTTCCGCGGCAGATGGAATGGATCATAGACGATATCGCAGAGGTGCTGGCGGTTACCGATGTTAAAAATATCCTTCATCAATACTTCCATAAAGGCAAGGGGGAAGACCCTGTTATTCATTTCTATGAAACTTTTCTGGCTGAATACGACCCAAAGACAAGAGAACGCAGGGGAGTTTATTATACCCCTGAGCCTGTGGTCTCCTATATTGCACGTTCTTTACATACTATTCTCAAAAAAACTTTTAACAGAAATGATGGTTTTGCTAACGAATCGGTTACAGTGCTAGACCCGGCGGCGGGCACGTTGACCTTTTTAGCCGAAGCTTCAAAAATCGCAGTAGAAGAGTTTACGGAAAAATATGGAGAAGGCGGAAAAGAGCGCTTAATCAAGGAACACATTCTCAATAATTTCTATGCCTTTGAACTCATGATGGCGCCGTATGCCATAGGTCATTTAAAGATGTCCTTTCTTCTGGAAGAACTCGGGTATAAACTTCAAGAGGATGACAGGTTTAAACTCTACCTCACGAATACCCTGGAAATGGAAGAACTTGCCCAAACCAAACTCCCCGGCATGGTGTCTCTCTCAGAAGAGTCTCATCTTGCAGGCAAAGTCAAAAAAGAACAACCTATATTGGTTATACTTGGTAATCCGCCGTATGAAATACATTCTTCAAATGTTGGCGATTGGATTTCCCGGGAAATCAAGGGTTACTATCAAGTTGACGGTAAACCACTTGATGAGAAAAATCCCAAAGGGCTTCAGGATGACTATGTTAAGTTTATTCGATTTGCACAGTGGAAGATTGACCATTCCGGTGAGGGAGTCCTGGGGTTTATCACAAACCACAGCTACCTTGATAATCCAACATTCAGAGGTATGAGACAATCCTTGATGAATAGTTTCAACGAGATTTATATTTTGGATTTGCATGGTTACAGTCGAGAGAAATGTCCTGACGGCTCTAAAGACGAAAATGTCTTTGATATTCAACAGGGAGTAGCCATTGCCCTTTTTATTAAAAGGAAGGGTGAAAGTGACCGTTGTAAAGTCTTTCATTCAGAAATCTGGGGCATGAGAGAGCAAAAATACCGCTGGCTCTTGAAGAATGATGTCAACACCACCAAATGGAAAGGGTTATCTCCAAAATCAGAATATTATCTCTTTATTCCCAGAGATGAAAGGCTTTTGAAGGAGTACGAAAGTTATCCAAAGATAACGGATATCTTCATTCAAAATAGCGTGGGGGTTGTTACGGCAAGGGATAACTTTGTAATAGACGCTGATAAAGAAAGGCTTAAGCAGCGTATCAGGATGTTTATAGATGAAAAGATGCCAGATGAATATATCGGGAAAACTTTTCATTTAAAGGATAAAGCCAATTGGAAAATAAAAGTCGCGCGTGAGAAAGTACGGAAAGATGAAAATTGGCAAGGAGCAATCCAGCAGATATTGTATAGGCCGTTTGATGTCAAATGGATTTTTTACCACGATGCAGTAGTAGAACGCTCTCGTAGACAAGTTATGTGCCAGATGATGAATAAGAATTTGGGATTGATTACAAATAGGCACATTAGAATGAAAAAAATACAACATACCTGGGTGGCTTCTATTCCGGTCGATTATCATATAATAGAAACTGCAAGCGCAAATGCCTATTTGTTTCCTCTCTATCTTTATCCAGAAAAAAACATTCAAGAAAAACACTCTTCAGTTCGTAATTTAATGCTCTTTGAGCCAAAGACAGATTATGGGACAAGGAAGCCCAACCTGTCTTCGGCAACAATTGAGCAACTGACAAGAAATTACAAGAAAACACCTTCTCCAGAACAAATCTTTTTCTACATTTACGCCATCCTTTATTCAAATATCTATCGGGCAAAATACGCAGAGTTCCTGAAGATTGATTTTCCGCGAATACCCTTTACAAAGGATTACAAACTGTTCAGTAAAATGTCCGAACATGGGGAAATGCTCGTTGATTTGCATCTGCTGAAATCGCCAAAGATTGGTCCACCTATGGCCAAATTTCAGGGCAAAGGCGACTACAAGGTCGAGAAACTGAGGTACGAACCCACGAGATTATTTATCAATGAAAGCCAATACTTCGAAGGCATAGAGTCAGAAGTATTTGAGTACCAAATTGGTGGCTATCAGGTATGCGAAAAATGGCTAAAAGACAGAAAGGACAGGAAATTATCGCTTGATGATATAAAACATTACTGTAACATCGTCACCGTAATTCATAGAACTATTGAGATTCAAAAGACAATAGATGATATGTATCCAG
>VGXX01000169.1 GCA_016873155.1 Planctomycetota bacterium
GTCGTCACTCAGATTATATAATTCAAAACTCCCAACCCCTGATCCTCCTCCGCTCGTAGCACTCGCAGGCGTATTAGTATAAATGAACTTCCACTCATTCGTCCTGACACACCGGAGTCTGACTTCCTCCATCTCCTTTGTGCTCTGAAACCCGCCCAGAATCGTTTCACAAAAAACAGGTCTCGAATCATCTATAAGTTTGCCTTGTATCGCTTTCAGCAAGGAACGTCCCTGTACTCCTTCGGGAATGGGCAAGCCAAGCATCTCCAGGACGGTTGGCATGACATCGATTTGCTGCACCAGTCCGTCTGCTATTCTGTGGCTAATTTTTTCTGGCCACCGGATGATCAACGGTATATGAATAATCTCATCGTACAATTTCGCATTCAATGACGTGGACGCATGGCCAATAAAACCATGTTCAAACAATTCCTCTCCATGATCGGAGGTGATAATGAGTATGGTATTGTCCAGTATGCCCCATTGCCTCATCTTTTCTATAAGTAATCCCATATAATCGTCCAACTGCCTTATTTGCCCGTCATAAAGCGCAATTACAGCTTTTCTTTCTGCGCTGTTAAAACTAACGGAGCCATTCTTGATAACACTCTTCGCTTTTACCACGGTAATGGACTCGGTTTCAGCAGTCATGCCGCCGGGAACATCCTCCTGAAAGATTTTATCATAAGGATTTTGGGGATTATACGGCAAATGCAGCCCATGATAATGATACCATAGAAAAAATCTCTGGTCTTTATATGCCTCCAGCAATTTCAGTAAATCTTCCCCTTCACCGCCCTGAAACGCTTCTTTATCAACCGCATCGAACCCCAGATGCCAGTAATTTTGAATATCGACAAATTTTGGCAACACAGGCGCTACATATCCATTCCCCTTCAAAACTTTTGGCAAGGTCAAAACATTATCTTTCAGGGTTCTGTCCTTTGCATCTACACCATGGGTCGGTGGGTACAAAGACGTAAATAGGGAAATCATCCCTGGGGTAGTCCATGCCGATTGAGAGAAAGCATGGGTAAACAATATTCCCTCTTTGGCAAGTTTGTCAATATTTGGCGTCGTAATACGATTATAACCGTAACAGCCAAAATGGTCCGGTCGGCAGGCATCTATGGTAAAAAGGAGGATATTGGGTCTGTTATTTCCTGTCAATTCAGCCATAGAAGCAGAAACAGAAAAAAACACAATGGTAAGTACAATAATAATTTGATGAAATATATTCAACTTTGCTTATAAATATCAGGTCTCAAAACAAATATAACGAAAAGTTCACCCATTCCGATGGACAGCCAGTTCATAAATATATCCCTTACATCAAAGACTCTGCTGGGCAAAACGCCCTGAATAAGTTCATCAATCGTACCCAACGCACAACCGATAATTGCCGTGTAAAGGTATATTCTTTTATTTTTTACATCAAGCTTTAATGCCCAGAATACCATAGCAACTAATATCCCGTAAAGCAGCAGGTGGAACCGCTCTGCGCCAGCAACACATAAATATTTCAGCACCGCAAGACAGCCTGCTGAAATAACGAAAAAAGCTATATATACGGAAAACTGCCTGACGTGTTTCTGAAATATTAAATAAATAAGGAAATATAACCCTAGCACACATACACAAAACAATCCGAGATAGTTTATGCCACTTCCCCAGTGGTTTAATACAAATCGCCAGAACGCAGTGCCAAAAGGTAAAAATGCATATAGAGCACATGTATAAATAGCGACAATCCACCATCGCCATTCTCTGGATATGCTTTTTATGAAGTCGTAGTTTATGTATAGGGGCATTTTTATTATTTTACGTGTATATCCGGTTTTATTACGAAGGCAATAAATAGGATCGCCATTACGGCCGATAACCAGTTCATGAGTATGTCCTTCACATCAAAGACCCTCATGGGAAGTAGCCCCTGAATTATCTCGTCAATCACACCAAGGAAAAAGGTAAGGCTTAACGTATAGGAATATACCCTGCTCTTCCGTGCATCATTTTTGAACGCCCAGAAGACAAGGCAGCAGAGGAGTCCGTACATAAGCGGGTGCATTCTTTCCGGACCCGTAGAACACATATATTTCAATACAGCAACACATGTTAAAGATATCAGGAAAAAAGCCAGATAAATGAAAGGGTCTTTTTCGTTTCTCTGGAATATCAAATGGAACAGGAAATGAGTTCCTAATACCAGGATAGAAAACCATCCCAGATAATTAATACTATCACCCCATTGTCTTAATACATACCTCCAGAATGACGGGCCGTAAGGCAAAAAAATATACATCACACTGATATATATGGCGACAATTCCCCATCGCCATTTTTGGGACATGTTCCTTATAAAACTATAATCAATATGATACGTCAGCATAACGTCACCACTTTACTGTCAGTCCCTGTGCCATCTTGATTTCCATGGCGTGATTGACCGTCCACGCCGTACGGTGTGTTACCACATCAATGAGGGTGCTGGCCGACGGCAATCCTGTTCCGCTCTTTTTCACGCCGCCAAAGGGCAAATGCACCTCTGCTCCAATTGTGGGCAGATTCACATAACCCAAACCATATTCACAATCGTCCCGTATCCTCCGTGCCTTCCGAAAGTCCTCAGTTATTACTGCGCAGGAAAGACCGTAGTCGGTATCATTATGCACCTCAATTGCCACGTCAATAGTTTTTACCGGAATAATTGCTACATGCGGCCCAAATACTTCTTCGCGA
Source organism: Planctomycetota bacterium (assembly GCA_016873155.1). GTDB lineage: Bacteria > Planctomycetota > Brocadiia > Brocadiales > Brocadiaceae > Wunengus. Next base: position 2,740 of record VGXX01000169.1, read on the forward strand.
AGCACACGGCTTTTTGGATTGTTTTCCATGCGATACACAAAGGGGGACATAAAATAACCCTTTTTGTGCGACTCGTCAGTAAGTCTTCCACCATCCAGCAAAACCTTTGCCCCCTCCTTTTTCGCCAGATCATTGTATCGCGCAATCTTTTCCGTTGCGGCCTGATTGATCACAGGGCCCATAAACACATCTTCTTCCAGCGGATTTCCAATTTTTATTCTTTTCGTTATCTCAACAAATCTCTTTTCAAATTCGCTTAATACTTTTTCATGCACAATCAAACGGCTTGCTGAGGTACACCTTTGTCCCGATGTCTTAAAGGCGCTGATAATAGCCGCATTCACGGCAATATCAAGATTGGCATCATCAAGCACAATCAGTGCATTTTTCCCACCCATCTCGCAGGCGCACATCTTGTTGTGAAGTCCAGCGACAATCTTCTTTATCTCAGACCCAACATCGTTAGAGCCGACAAACAACACCACGTGGGTATCCGGGTGTTTTACCAATAAATCCCCGCAACCGCCGTGTAAAACGCTGATAACACCCGGCGGAAAACCCGCTCTATGTGCATACTCAGCAATCTTATTTGCGGTACACGCCGTTTCACGGGAAGGCTTGAGGATAACGGTATTTCCTTCGACCACCGAAGGGCAGATGAGCCAGAGGGGAATGGCAAATGGGAAGTTCCACGGCGTAATCGCCGCAACAACCCCCTTGGGTTTTCTGCGCATAAATGCATCTTTTTCGGGAATCTCAGAATCGATTACGTCGCCGTGAGGCATTCGTACCGTACCAAACACGTACTGCACCATGTGGATGCCTTCCGTCACATCGGCACGTCCCTCAACAATTCCCTTCCCGCATTCTTTCGTCACCAAACGGGAAATATCTTCCCTGTCCTTTTTTAACAACTGTACAAACTCATCAAAATACTCGCCCCGCTTGATTCGAGACAAACGACTCCAGCCGTTGTAGGCATCTTTTGCGGCGCTGACGGCGTCATTTACATCCTTTTTTGAAGAAAGTGGAAAGGTTCCCAATACCTCGTCAAAGTTGGCAGGATTTCTGCTTTCAAACCGGTCACCAGAAGAGCCATCTACAAATGCCCCGTTAATGTAATTTTTTCCTTCCATATTTCATCGCCCTCCCTTTAAAATATTTATAAAGGATTTGACTTCATATAAAGAATTTTATGTGCACTTTAGTTTATTGACTTTGAGCCTATCTATGAATGTCAGGGGTTTTATCTTATTCCAAAAAATTGATAACGTACTATATCAGATAACTAAAGGTGAGTCAATTTTACTTTATTTTTCAATTATTTGTGATATTCTTGTAAAAACCTATGAAAGTACTTGGTATAGAAACGTCTGGGAATGTCGGTGGTGTTGCCATTTGCGAGGATAATCACGTTATCATTGCAAAGGATTTTAGTGGCATGCAACACGGCAAAGAATTGATCCCTGCCATCAGAACGACACTTCACGAAATCGGCTGGAATCCGGGAGATATTGACCTGATTGCGGTCGATGTGGGACCAGGCTCATATACAGGACTACGTGTGGGTGTGACTTGCGCAAAGACACTGGCATACGCATTAAATAAACCCGTTATCAATGTACCCATATTCGACATTATAGCTGAAAATTATGCAATAGGTTCCATCCCCATATGCCCTATCATTGACGCAAAGCGAAACCATGTCTACGCCTGCATTTACAAACTTGAAGGTGTTCGGAGGAAAAGGCTATCTGAGTTTCTGGTGATTCAACCGGAAAAACTTTTATCTATCCTGCCACGACCGGTAATTATTTTCGGCGATGGGGTTACACCTTACAAAGGCATATTTCAACAAAAAGACATCATTATCGATGAGTTGGAACATGTGAAACCGAAAGCAGAATATGTAGCCCTTTTGGGTGAAAGGATGTATGAATCAGGGCATCGATGCGAGATTGACAAACTATTACCCCTTTATTTACGACGGGCAGAGGCTGTTGAAAAACAGGAAGGCAAAAAATAGCGATTGTTTTTTATTTCGTCATTCCTCTGTAATTGTCAATATTTGATCTGCTTTTACGTTAGGAAGTGTTTGTACCTTTCCGCCTGGCCACCGTATCTCCAGCGTATCAATTGTTTCGTGATTCCCCAAACCAAAGTGCACCCATAGACTGTCCTGCGAGCAGAAACCAGAACCGCCATCCACTTCCCTGATTTGACTGATCGCGCCAGTTACCACCTTGACCCTTGCCCCAATCCCCGCCCTGTTGCTTGTCGTACCCACCGTCTTAATAATAATCCAGTGATTACTATTTCCATTATTTCGATAAAGAACGTTCGGCTCACCATAATTAACTAAATAAAGGTCCATATTCCCATCGTTATCATAATCTCCCCATGAAGCCCCTTCGGCATGCCCTATATACCGAATACCTGCTTCTTCCGCAATATCAGTAAATGTATCATTGCCATTGTTCCGGAACAGGACGCACGCCTGTGATGCGCCAATGCCGCCATTCACGACATGCAAATCCAGATCGCCGTCATTATCGTAGTCCACCCACGTCACCTCAGTGCTTTCATCGTCATCACCAACACCGGCGACATCTGTCACGTCACTAAAGGTGCCATCTCCATTATTCATGAACAAAACATTTTTTGCACTGGGAAGGACGTCCATCAAATTTGCAATAAAAACATCCATATTCCCATCGTTATTATAATCACCCCAGGCTACTCCAAATCCTCCCAATGCATTTCCGGCGCCCGCCGTGCCGGTTATTTCTGAAAACGTACCGTCGCCGTTGTTTTTATACAAGATACTGGGCGTATTCTCGGGTGAAGGCAGGTTAAAATTATCAAAATTTAATACATAAAGGTCCTGATAGCCGTCATTGTCATAATCGCACCACGCCGCCCCCATCCCGTTCCCCAAATCACCCACTCCTGCCGTATCTGTCACGTCCTCAAATGTACCGTCTGCCTTATTCCTAAACAGTTTATTGGACTGGCCGTCGCAAATCATAGCATGGGAATTATTCGTTACGAAGGCATCCAGGTAACCGTCATTGTTATAATCAGACCAGGCCACACACATTCCAAAGGCGATATTTTCTACACCTGCTTCCTTTGCTACATTGATAAAGGTACCGTCTCCATTATTCTTGTATAAAACCTTTTTTGCGCCATATCCAGGGCCCACGTCGTTTACTAAAAACAAATCGAGGAAATCATCGTTGTTATAATCGCCCCAGGCAATATCAGCGCTCGCATCGGTATTTCCCACATCGGCTGCATCCGTGACATCGGAAAAGATGTCACCACCGTTATTCTGGTAGAGGATATTTTTATCCTTATAATTCGATACATAAATGTCAAGCAGGCCATCATTATTATAGTCCCCCCAGGCAGCGCCCATCCCTCGTGCTGAGTTACCCACCTTAGCTGATTCCGTAACATCGGTAAATGTTACCTGTGATACCACTATTTTTGGACAAATGCAGCTTATCAGTGATACGAACAAAAAAACAATCCCTGTGGAATGAAGAATGTTTGATTTATTATTTATTGTATTCATAAACTTTTTCCAAAAACATTACATGGTTACTGCCTAACATTTGGGGGTTGAACTTATAACCACCCCTCTTTCCCCTCCTTTGTAAGGAGGGGACAAAGGGGAGGTAAAATAATAGTTTTTCAATGTCCCTCCTTCGCAAGGAGGGGACTTCGTCGTGAGCTCAGTCGAACGATGAAGGGGAGGTCTTCCATGGACTATTTATCATATTAGTTATGGACACGAAACCCGCTTAAATAAAATGAAAATTCCTATACGATCAAGTTACAAACGCGAACCAGCTGTAAGCATTGCTTTCGTTCAACCATTATTTGATTATCACGTTAATATTCTTTGTAATCTCAGTATCATTATTTTGCGTGCTAAAGGTGATAACATCTTTCCCATTTTCATTCCCAGCAGTTACCGTAAATTTCGCCTTGCCATTCTTATTTGTTTCTGTGCTTTCATCGATGGAGACTTTTTTATTTTCAGCAGACGCATACACCGTATGGTTGGCACATATCTCGTTATTTCCACCTATCACCGTCACGGTAACAACGGCG
>VGXX01000170.1 GCA_016873155.1 Planctomycetota bacterium
AGGCATAAAGTTCGTATCACCGTTCCAGCGTGGAACGATGTGGAGGTGGAAATGGCCGACAAGTCCAGCCCCGGCGGACTTTCCCAGATTAATGCCGAGGTTAAAACCCTCGGGTTTCATTATTTTTTTGAGGAGTTCTTTCATATCCCGTGTCAGTTCCATAATTTCAAGCATTTCCTGCCCGGATAGGTCGGAAATGTCTGCCTTATGTTTGTTGGGCACGACCATGAGATGTCCGCTGTTATATGGAAATTTGTTGAGGATACAGAAACACTCTTTTCCTCTATGCACTACGAGGTGTTTTTCGTCTTGATTGTTTTGGACTGCGCTACAGAGAAAGCAGTCGTTCTCTTTCGGATGTTCCTGAATATATGTGAGGCGCCAGGGCGCCCAAAGGTTTTGCATTGTTTGATTACCTTAACAAAAATTTGATTTACGATGTACGAAGTACGAGTTACGATTTTAAATCCCAAATCCGAAATCCAAAATCGTAAATAAAAATACGGTATTATCTACATCCGGTGCAGGTCGATGCCGTGCAGCTGCCGCAGCCGCCGGAACTGCCCTGAGAGCCGGAGTCGTTTCCACTGCTTCCTGCGGACATCCCAAACACGGAAAATATCTTGCGGATACGGTCGCTCTGGCAGGACGGGCAAAATAACTTTTTCCGTTCCCTTGCGCTCCGAAAATATTCGTCAAATTTTGTGTTGCACTGATTACATTCGAATTCGTATATCGGCATTGAATATATCCTCAAATATTATAACGACTCATCTCACCGCAAAGACGCTAAGAACGTAAAGGTTAAAAAAACTGAAAGATAAATTAGGCTTTCGGCAACTTACAAATGCAAATTTCCCCTCCCTTGACTTCGTCGTGAGCGTTCATCTGATCTCACGCCGAGGACTCACGACGAAGTCAATGGGGAGGAACTATTTGTTTGAAATTCCTGTACCTTAAATTACAAACACGAAGCTTACACACTTTTCTTTAAGCCTTCCTCTGCGACCTTTGCGTCTTTGCAGTGACTTCTTGTTTGTTTACGGTAAATAAGCCAGGGGGTTAACAGGCTTATCTTTTACATATATTTTGAAATTGATTTCAGAGGGGTTGCCGCCGCTCGTCTGGCTGATATTCGCTATAGGCTGTCCCTGTTCTACATAGCTGCCTTCTCCCACCGTGGGATTACTGCGACACCCGTAAATGGTACGACAGCCTCCATCGTGTTTGATTACGATAACATGCGTGCCGTCGTCGGTATCCGTAACGGCCTCGACAGCGCCTTTTTTGGCGGCAACTACTTTTTGTCCCGGCTGGGGCAGGATATAGATACCCATATTTTTAGCGCCCTTCCTCATTTCCCCGAATTGCGATACGACCTGTCCCTTTACAGGCCAGATAAACCCTTTGGAAGATACTCCCCCCGGCGTGTAACTCGTTTGGGTAGTGCGTGAGTATGATGCAGAAGGGGCATAAAATTTCCCCGAATCTGGTATAATCAGTTTTTGTCCAACCTCCAGGTCTTTTACATTGGTAATATGATTTGCACTCAGGATGGATTCGACAGACACTCCATAGCGCTTTGATATGCGCCACAAGGTATCCCCTTTTTTGACGATGCAGGTCGTCTTTCCACCAGAAACAGGGGGTTGATATGCCGTGCCAGATTTCACACCTTCAATGGTTTTGATTTCTCTTTCAAGTTGAACCGGCGCCCCTGACTTTGTGGGTTGAAGGGCACAGCCGCCCACGAAGAGGGATAAAAATACACTGCCTATGATAGTTGTGTTTACGGGAAGATATTTTTTCATGATAATTGGTGATAAATTTTAACAGTGAGTACAGGTAAATTCAAGTGTTTTCGATTAATGTTTCGGTTCAGGCTGCAAGCCTGAACCAGCATAGTGTTTCAGTTTTCTTGCCGGATATTTTTATCTGTCGACGTCAGGATTGGTCGAGCAAGGGGGTAGGGGGGAAGATTTTCAGCCCCTACATCCGTGGCTGGTTCAATCGTCTTCGATTGAACCGAAACGTTTGGTATTTTTCATAATTAGCGCTAGCTCGAAACTTATTGTATGGTTCAAAATACATGGTTCAATCTGCAAGATTGAACCCGTCTTGGAGTTTCGGATTTCGTGCTTCGGATTTAACGGTATTAGCAGATAGTTACAGGTTTCCCGGCAAACCCATTCTTCAGTCGCTGGATAATGTCATCAATAAAGTCTTTTTCAAGCCATTCGTTGAGGTTCATGCGTTGGTATATTTTGAGGGTCTTTGAGGCGTAGTTCATTCTGTCGATAATAATGCTGTCAACATGGGGATTTATCTTTTCCGAAAGCGTCTCAGGATTCATCGGCAGCACCGGCCCAATGAAGGCATAGGTTTTTATCCTGTTATCATGGAGCGTTTTCAGGGTACGAATTCTTGCTATGATTGATGGGGCATTTGGTTCAAAGATTTTTTGCATCTTTTCGTCATTCGTTGTGATGGTAATGCCCACTTCAATGTCTTTAAATTTCTTAATCAGGTCTATATCTCTCAGGACAAGGGGGGATTTCGTGAGTATATCGACAGGGAACTGGCTTTGTAAAAGTATTTCAAGACACTGCCGTGTAAGTTTGTATTTTGATTCGATTGGCTGGTAGGCATCTGTTACTGAACTGATCATGACTCTTCCCATTCTTGCCCTTTTGAGCTGTTTTTGGAGAATTTCCGGGGTGTTGATCTTGACGTCCACGAAACTTCCCCACGCCTCAATATGACCGGTGTATCTTTTCATGAACGTTGCATAACAGTATCTGCATCCGTGAGCGCAGCCTACATAGGGGTTGATGCAGTAATCAACGCCGGGGATTTCTGATTTCGTAAGGATGGATTCAGCCTTTATTTCCCGGATTATTAAACTCATATTCTAATTTTAGCATGACCAGTAGGACGGCACCTATATTTTTCTTAAAATAGAAATGCAGATATGATAGTATATTCTCATTATAATAAGAAATATAAAAAAACAGAGGAATGATTTTGGTTAAGAGAAACGTTGATGCTGAAGCTATATATAAAGAAGTTGCAGCGTTAATGGTCGAGCGAAGGCAGTGCGTTGCGCTGACGGGCGCAGGCGTATCGGCGGAAAGCGGCATACCTACGTTCAGGTCAAAGGGAGGACTCTGGGAAAAGTACGACCCCATAGAATTCGCTTCTATTGAGGCTTTTCGGAAGGATCCGTCAAAATACTGGTCACTGCGAGGGGAATTTATCAAGGACTATGATCGGTATCAACCAAACAAGGCGCACCTCGCCCTTGCAGAGCTTGAGAAGAGGGGGATAGTACGGTGTGTGATAACCCAGAATATCGACGGCCTGCACAAAAAGGCGGGCAGTAAAAACGTGATTGAAATTCACGGCAATCTCATGGAAATCTGCTGTCTTACCTGCGGCAAGGAATATAAAGCCCCAAATATTCCGGAAGAAATGCCGCCTCATTGTTCGTGCGGCGGTATTCTCAAACCGAACACCGTCTTGTTTGGAGAGGAGTTGCCAGCAGATGTATTCATGAAGGCAAAAGAGGCGTCAGCAGGGTGCAAGATCATGCTCCTCGTCGGTACTTCCGCAATTGTCCAGCCTGCGGCGTCTTTGCCTTATCTGGCAAAACAGAACGGGGCAAAAATAATCGAAATCAATATTGAGAATGCCTTTCCCGATGCCGATTATTTTATTATGGAAAAGGCTGGAACAGCCCTTCCCAATGTCGTTGGGGAAATAGATAAAATTAGAAGAGTAAATTTAATTTAGCCATGAATAAGTATCTCATGCAAATCCTTGACAGGTTATATTTTCGTGTCGCCCCTGCCATAATCCGTGTACCTCAGAAGCCGGGTTCGTATGATTTCAGTCATATAACTAAAAAGGAGTATTTGGAAAATCCAGAATTATTTTATAGTAAACCCGATAAAATGCCCGATTTTTCTATAACCAGAAGTAGCGATATTGACGGCATAGAAGTCTTTGACGTTAAATTTCCAAGTCCTGTCCAAACCAAACATGCAAAAAATAACACGGTTCATGGACTTTATTTCAAGGCTTCAGGGAAAAAGGATTTTGCAGCGGTAATCCTGCTCCACGGATGGGGGAGAAGCAATCTCTGGAAAGAGAAAAAAATTGCCTTGAATTTAGCCAGGAATAATATTAATTGCTTTATTCTCAAACTTCCTTTTCACTTCGAAAGAATGCCTGAAGGCACGTGGAGTGGTGAATATTCTATCACGGGAGATATTCACAGGACGGTTGAAGGAACACGACAGCTCGTCATAGAAGTGAGGACGGTCTCGTCCTGGTTAAGAGAACAGGTAGAAAAAGTGGTTATATCAGGTATTAGCCTGGGAGGGATGATGGCACACCTGGCAATGGCTGCTGAGGCGTTTGATGCAGGAATCACCATCCTGGCAGGCGGCAATAACGCCGGCATTATCTGGGAGGGAATAGCAACCGGAAGCGTAAAAGATGATTTGATAAGGGCAGGCTTTAACCGCGAACAGACAAGCCATATATACCAGATCATTAACCCCTGCATCCTGGCAAAACACAATAAGACAAAGCGCTTGTTAATGATTAACGGACTTTATGACGAAGTCATGCCGGGAAAATTTACCATGGAATTATGGGAGGCGCTGGGAAGGCCAAAGATAAAGTGGTATCCCTGTGCACACGTAACCTCGATATTATTTGTGAAAAACATTGCAAAGGATATGGTCAAATTCATTCACGGGGATGCGGAGTTCAATCATGTATGAGAACATCGCTTTTAGCAAAAATTTACGAATTACGATTTGAGACTTCGTCTGAGCTCAGTCGAACGATTTAAATAAATCGTAATTCGTAAATCTAAAATTGTAAATTTCCATTAAAAACCCTTCCGACTCGTTCGGATTAGGATGGGTTTAACGAAGGGAACCCATCGGTACTTCTATCGTCAATAATTATTTTATTGTATAGGATTTTCATTTTATTCATGCGGTTCACATGGTATATGCGATGCATAAATCCCCCTTAGAAAAGGGGGCAAAGGGGGTTGTAAACTTGTCCTCATGAAAATGGGGAATAACCACGGAAAAACACAACCCCCTTGAATCCCCCTTTGCTAAGGGGGACTTAAAAAGAACAACTTAATAACCCATAACCTTAGAAAGGAGAGACGATATGCAACATGAACATCATGGCCTCATTCACGAATTTCCTGAGTATCGTGAAGAAATTCATAATCTCAAAATAACCAACGAGCACTTTCGGGAGCTTTTCGATGCATATCATAAAATCGATAAAGAGGTTTATCGGGTAGAAAACAACATCGAGCCCAGGTCAGATGCGGCACTGGAAGAATTAAAGAAGCGGAGGCTTGCACTAAAGGACGAGCTTTTCAAAATGATAAGGCAGGGCAAGCCTTAGACAAATGAGCGAATCCACCTTTTACCTAAGACGGAAGGAGAAAAATACAAGAGGGTTTATCACATGGTGTCTGTCCCTTTTTTATACACCCTTAAAAGATTCGTAGAACCGGCCAGCCCAATGGGAACACCGCCCGTAATGGCAACTGTTTCACTATCGGTGATATAACTTTCTACAGCCTCAATACCTTTTTTCATCATATCATCGGTATTTTGTATATTTTCTATGAGAACAGGGATTACTCCCCACACCAGCGCAAGTCTCCTATATGTATGCAAGGACGGCGTGACAGCCAGGATTTGCTGTTGCGGGCGATATTTAGAAATGTGGCGTGCAGTACCTCCTGTCTGAGTGCAGGTAACAATGGACTTGATTCTCAGGTTATTTGCCACCTGACACGTGGCGATGCTTATAGCATCAGGAATTGTAAGGAGGTCGTCCGATATGCGCATCGATCCGTAAATATTTTTTATTTTCAGACCGGGCTCTATTTCTCCGGCGATTTTCGAGAGCATAAGCACCGACTCAACCGGATACTGTCCTTTCGCCGTTTCTTCTGAAAGCATTACTGCATCGCTTCCGTCAAAAATTGCATTGGCAACATCGGTAACTTCGGCCCTGGTAGGCCTGTAACTATGCACCATAGAACCGAGCATCTGTGTGGCGGTAATGACGGGACGGCAATATTGATTCGCAAGGAAAATTATCCTCTTCTGGACGGAGGGAATTTGTTCCAACGGTATTTCCACGCCTAAATCTCCCCTCGCCACCATTATGGCATCGGCGGTTTTTACAATACCATCGAGGTGGTCGACGGCCTCGTGTTTTTCTATCTTTGCAATAATGGGGATGTCCTTGCCCTTCTGTTGAATCAATTTGCGCAACTCCGTTATATCCTCTGCGCTTTTTACAAAAGACAAAGCTATATAATCAACATCCTGTTCAATGCCAAATTCCAGGTCTATTTTGTCCTTTTCTGTGAGAGGAGATATGGAAAGGCTTCGTGTGGGGATATTAATCCCTTTATTCGGTGTCAAGACGCCGCCTACGATTACCTGGCAGTAAATGTTATCGCTGTCCTTCTTTATTACCTTCAGTTCAATCTCTCCATCACTCAACAGAATGGTATCGCCGGCAAATACATTTTCCGGTAGTTGCT
>VGXX01000171.1 GCA_016873155.1 Planctomycetota bacterium
AAAAAACCCCTGTCAAAACCGTTGGCCTCGACAGGGGTTTTATCAATAAAAAAACTCCTATCGAAGCAAGCTTTCGATAGGAGTTATCAGCTAAAACATAGCATTGGGCGAACTCCATCGCCTTGATTTATAATTACGCTTGAAACTATACTAAGTATTCAATTTTTTGTCAATCAAATTTTTATTTATTTGGATTTTGTTATTTGTTGTGCATAATATAACGTTTTGGTTATGTAATTTTTTACCCTTTAAGAACTACTAAATTCGAAGCACGAAATCCAAAATTCAAAACAATAGTATGAATTTGCCATCTTTTTTACCGCTTTTAATAACCGGTGTAACAGGGGTGCCGGGGTATAGCGCTTTTAAATATTTTCATTCAAAATACCCTGACCACGTTACTGCCATCCGCCCTGTCCGATACTGGCCGTTGCGGGGAAAGGGGATCATTCCTCTGGATATAGAAGACCGCAAGGGGCTTGCGGCTTTGATGAAACAGAAGCGGTTCAAGTCGGTTTTAAATGGGGCGGGGTCGTGTGCCCTGAAGTCTTGCGAGATGAATCCCGTGCTGGCGTATCGCGTGAACGTACAATCGGCCTTAAACGTACTGGAAATGATTTCTGGCCATGATGTTCGATTGATCCACCTTTCTACAGACCTGGTATTTCCCGGGAAATCGGAAGGGCTTTATACAGAAGATGACCCGGTGTCTCCTGTTACGATGTATGGCAAGACTATGGCGATAGCCGAAGAGATCATTATGCTGAAAAATCCTTCCGCAGCAATTTTCCGGATATCGCTGCCTATGGGCATCAGCGTCAATGGGCATGCAGGGGCGATTGACTGGATACTGTCCCGGTTTAAAAAGAATAATCCAGCCACCTTATATTATGATGAGGTCAGATCGCCGTTTTATTGCGAAGATTTCAATGAAGTCACAGAACTTGCACTCGGGAACAAAATCAGGGGTATTTATCATCTTGGTTCTCACCGGCATCTCAGTCTTTATCAGATAGGGCAAATTGTAAACAAGGTGGGCGGGTATGCCCCAAAATTGCTGAAAGGCTGCATGCGTAAAGAAGCAGGCCCAATGCCGCCAAGGGCGGGGAACGTAACAATGAGCAACAAGAAACTCATCCAGGCCTTAGGAGTTGACCCGTTCCGAAAGTGGCCTTATCTGGAACACCACGTCCCGGATGGGAAAGATTGGCATCATCACCGCCCTTCTCATTGGATTTTTCATCCCGAACAGATTCATAAATGTTTGTATAGAATTCCTGTGGCGTGCTGAAGGAATTGGTGCTGCGGGGAATGGAGCAGTTAGCAGGTGTACAGGGGGAGGTGGTTGTAAACTTGTCCTTGTGAAAACGGGGAATAATCCAACCCCCCCCCATTTTCTAAGGGGGGCTTGAAGCAGTTCCTATTTATTGATGAGGATTAACTCGGCTTTGAACCCAACAAATTTAGTATCTCGTCCGCCGCGTGTTCGGATGCCCCCGGCTTTGCAATCTCATCCATGAGCAGGGATAACTCATGAATACAAGCCTGTCTTTTTTGAGGATTGTTGAGTAATTGTATTGCCTGATTGACAAGCCAGGCGGAATTCACTTTGCACATAAGACGTTCCGGGGCAATCATCTTATCAGCAAGTTTGTTCACAAGACCGATGTATGGGGTTGTCAGGAAAGGTTTGGCTATAAAATAGGCAAATGGCGATATTTTGTAAAGAATAATCATCGGTTTCAGATAGTAGGCGATTTGTAATATAATGGTGCCGGCGCCTGCTATGCACAGGCTAGATGCCTTGATTACTTCATGGACACTTCCTACAACAATTTTACAAGGGACTGTGAATTCTTTTGTAATGCCGCTTATAAGGTCAAAATGTTGATCATTGCTGCAGGAGATGAGAAATTGTGCAGAGGGGATTTTTTGATGGATTTTCACGGCTGATTGCAGGAACAAAGGCAGTAACCGGACGATTTCCTGCCTGCGGCTGCCAGGGAGAAAAGAGACGATAGTTTCTCCCAATTGTTTTTTTAGTTCTGTAACAATTCCTTCATTAACACCCTCTTTATGAATTTCATCGAATAACGGGTGTCCCACATAGGCGACAGGAATACCGGCATTCTCATAGAAGGATTTTTCGAAAGGATAAACAACGAGTAGCCTGTCTACCAGTTTTTTCATCTTTTTCACGCGCCACGGCCCGTGCGCCCAGAGCTGTGGACTGATATAATAAATCACGGGAATATCAAGTTTTTTAGCAGCGCTGGCTATATAAAAATTGAAACCGCAGTAGTCAATCAATATGACCGCACAGGGTCTTTCCTGCCTTAGGAAGCGGATACAATCCTTTTTCATCCTCAGGAAGGCCGATAACCCTGTTAAGGCGTGAAGCCACATTAAGGATTTTTGGGACATATCGTGGAGACCATGCAATCCAGCCTTTGCCATGTTTTCTCTACCGAGTCCGTAGAATGTTATCTTGTGATCTTTTTCAAGCAAACAGCGCATGAGATTTGCGCCGTGAATATCCCCCGACGGGTCTCCGGCGCTTATAAATATTTTCCTGGAAATTTCAGGCATGAATTACCTTTAAGATATAAGAAACGAGGCTTACGACAAAAAGTACGGGCATCAATAACCACACAATAACCAAGACAAAAGATGTATCTATACAAAACAGGCCGTAGTGTACATCGAGAGCAAACAGGATGAGACAAAGTATGGGTAAAACAATGAGGAACATGACTATCGTGTAAAAAAAGACGGCATGGTTGTGCACCAGGAAAAAAGAAAGAAACGTGTTACACGTGTAAAACAAGAGGAGTGCAAACGAGAACAGCTTTATTTTGGCAAAAAAATAGCTGATAGCAGATGCTATGAGGGATGCGAATGCTATGAGTAATAATACATAAAGAGGCACTTCACCTCCAACCTTACTGGTAATTGTGGCAGCTTACCCCCTCCCCCCGTATCAGGTACGGGGCAGGCTCTAACCCCTCCCACCAAGGGCGGGGAATGATTATTACCACCCTATTCCCTCCCCATTGATGGGGGAGGGCGAGGGTGGGGGTGAACTGTTACGTAATAGTTTATTTCATACCGGGATTTTTTCAAGACAATTATTTAAGCATTCACAAACAGTTACTTTTTATCGGGGAAAAAGTCCTGTTTTACACTAAGAGATAAATTGATGTGTGGTCGTAAGTAAACGAACCAGAAGACGATCCCAACCAGAATAACGCCACCCACGATGTTCCCCAAAGTAACCGGGAAAAGATTATTTACGAAAAATCCCTTCCAGGTAAGTTGGGAGAGATCCAGGGTTTTCCCTGCCATTTTTTCAGCAGCAGCAACCACTTCGGGATGTTTTTTCAATACTACACCCATCGGGATGAAGTACATGTTTGCAACGCAGTGTTCAAACCCGCTGGCAACGAAGCCGCCTATGGGGAAGATAATACACATGATTTTATCTGCTACGCTTCTGCCACTGAAACAGAGCCAGACGGCAAGGCAAACCATAGAGTTGCACAGGACACCCCTTGCCAGGGCAGCCGAAAAAGAAAGATTCACTTTCGTATTGGCGATAAGCAGCGCCTTAGCGCCGACCATGTTGTGAAAAAATTCCCATTGATGGGTTTGAGACATCCAGCAGACCATCGTCAGACTGCCCAGATAAGTAGCGCCTTAGCGCCGACCATGTTGTGAAAAAATTCCCATTGATGGGTTTGAGACATCCAGCAGACCATCGTCAGACTGCCCACTAAATTCCCGGCAAATGAAACGATCCAGTTATTGAGCATGTCACGCGTCGAGATCCTTTTGCTGATATACCCCATAATAATTAAACAATTGCCCGTAAAGAGTTCCGCGCCGCCAACGACGACTAACATAAGTCCGAGGGAAAAGACAATGCCTGCAATGAGAGAGGTAAGTCCAAAGTGCAGGGTGGAGTCGCTCGTTACAAAGGTGGCGAATTGAGCGCCAATGGCAATATAGACGCCAGCTAATATGCCCATCAAAAAAGTCTGTGCGAAGCTTAATTTTGCCTTTACCAGGGCTACTTTGTCAATTCTGGATGCTATCAGTGGGGGTGAATAGGCATCGATATCGATAACCTGGATAGGTTTTGTAACTTTAGTTTCTGCCATATCTTAATCTCCTTTTAATTATCTCTTTGATGGGCGCAAATAGATAAACCAATAGACACCCGCAACCAGAATGATACCACCGAATAAATTTCCAAGCACAACGGGGAACAGGTTATCAATCAAAAAACCTTTAAAAAAGGTGAGATTCGAAAGGTCTAATTTTCCGCCGTGAAACTTTTCTGCGGCCGCCAGTACGGCGCTGTTGCCTTTCAGCACAAGTCCCATGGGAATAAGCCACATGTTGACAACGCAATGCTCGAATCCGCATGCTATCAGACAGGAGATAGGCCAGAGCAACGCCAGTATCTTGTCCATGTTGCTTCTGCCGCTGTAACATAACCAGATACCTAAGCATACAAGGGCATTGCAAAGCACACCCCTGGCAAAGGCGGCACCAAAGGGGATATTCACCTTGTCGTTGGCAGCAAGGACAATTTTAGCGCCGAGGAGATGATTGCTGAATGTCCATTGTTTTGAAACGTATATCCATAAAACAAGGGTTAATGCGCCAATAAAGTTGCCGATAAATGCTATAATCAAATTTCTGGCAAGGTCTTTCCCGGTAATTTTTCTTGCCATAAAAGACATTGCAATAAGGCAATTTCCTGTAAAAAGTTCTGCGCCTGCAATTACGATTAAAACTAAGGCTAAGGTAAAAGCCACACCTCCCACCAATTGATTTATACCATAATTAGAGGTCGCAGTATGTGTTACTAACATGCAGAGCTGAATACCCAGTGCGATAAAAACTCCGGCGAGAATACTCAGGGCGAACGTAGTTAGAGTACTGAGTTGCGATTTCGCAACGCCCACTAGCCCTACTTTATCCGCCATCTTTGCCGGCGCATAGGCATCGATCTCGATAATTGGTACGGCATATTCCGGATTATTTGTACTGCCAGTCTGTGTATCAGTCACAAATTACCTCCTTTCGTGTATTAAATTGGATTACGAATAAAATGCATCACGCAATATTTTACAATATATAATTAATTCATTTGTACTGAACATTTGGTGAACAAAAAAACCACTCAATTGAGCTTACACAGATTTTCACAAGGAAATTCTATCCTTTTGTAACGCCCGTCATCTGAGGTTGAGCCGCCTTTGCCGGGGCAGCAGCTTCTTTTGCAGTCGCTGCTTTTATCATGGATAGTATCATGGTAATAAATATGAAACTCCAGGCAACATAGGCCGCATAGATGAAATATTTCGATATATTGGCAATGAATGGAATTCCAATGGCCTGCGAAAGCCTTATGGTGCAAGCAGTGTACATACCCAGAGGGAAGACCATTCCCCAATAAAGGGGAGTGTACTTGAATTGTGTCTTATGAAAGACATATTTCCATATTCCAATAATGACCAGGAAGGGTATCCACCATGTGCCGAATGACCAGAAAAACAAGGTAAATCCTTTTGTAAATCCTAAGAAATCAACGTAAGGTCCCTGTATTTTAGGAATGTTTATGCATAAGATAGAACCTGCCAGGGTTGTAATGGCTAGCGCACCCATATTTATCCAGTATGGCGGGATGAGCGCATCAGGGGATATTTTGAAAAATACAAGTCTATACATGATTAGTGTAATCAGGACTATGTAAAGGAAAGAGCCGATCATCCACCAAACAAAGGAGGAAAACATCACAAAACTGCCGGCATCCCCGAATTTCGGAGCAAGTAAGGCTCCAAGCACAGCCACCGATTGGGTGCCAACGGTTGCGGTCAACCAACCCCCATGCATCACCATCTCTATTCTCTGTTCGCATTTTATAAAGAGGAGATTAAAGGTGGATAGCGAAACGATCGTCCAGAGGAATATGCCAAAATACCAGAATATCTTTGCAACTTCCGGATGATTTACGACAGAGACAAATTGGGCGCCCAGTACATTAGTGCCTGCAACAGTTGTAAAGAAAACGAGGCTTAATTTCGGATTGGAAAGGTCATTATACAGGTTTGTCCAGAACATTCTTACCCGTAATATCTGTAATGATAGAATGGCTGCATATGCAATAATGTTTATATAAAAAAGCCCATAAGCAATACCCTTGAAGCCCAGAAGTCCGGAAGCAATTGAGATTATACCTGTGGACATTATAAAAGCAAAATAAGCCGGGTGCAATGTCTTGATTGTATTTCTGATAACACTCATTACGAAATTCCTCTCTTTTCTAAAAAATATACATCACAATGTTGCATAATACGTAATTTACAGCAATTTAGCATATATACAAGCGGTATTCCAATTAAATAAATTATTGATATTTAATTTTGTTTACATAACCATTTTAAAATATTGAGCTTATAAAATCACTAATTTTTTTGTTATATTTTTATTATACCGTTCCAATATCATTGCATTTCAAAAATGATATACCTATTTCAAACTTTCATTTGTTTAGATGTATAGTAATCATTATTTCATGTTAACCGGC
>VGXX01000172.1 GCA_016873155.1 Planctomycetota bacterium
AGTCCAAGATGGATAACTGTGACCGGGTGCAACTGTGCGCTCAGGCAATCTGCCTCGAAGAGATGCTGAACGTTGAAATCAGTGAAGGGGCGCTGTTTTACGGGCAGACGCGACGCAGGGAGGATGTGGTATTTGATAAAGCCTTGCGGACTGAGACAGAGAATGCAGCAAGAAAAGTGCATGAGCTTATTGAATCGGGAATAACGCCAAAGGCTGAATACTCAAAGAAGTGCAAGCTTTGTTCGCTATTAAACATTTGCCTTCCGAAGGTTAACACCAAGGCAAGTAATTATCTGATGAAAGAGGTGGATTCCGCATCAGATGCAAAAGAGGAGGCGACAAAATGACTGACCCAAATGACTTCTTCCCGCTCATCCCGCCGCATGGCGGGTATCGGGAACTGCAGTCTTACCAGATGTCAGAGATTGTGTATGATGCCACAACAGCTTTTTGCAACCGCTTTGTTGACCGCCGCTCACGCACCCATGACCAGATGGTGCAGGCTGCGCGCAGCGGCAAACAGAATATCGCCGAAGGCAGCATGGCATCCGGCACTTCCAAAAAGACTGAGTTGAAACTCGTTGGCGTGGCGCGGGCAAGCCTTGAAGAATTGCTCCTTGATTTTCAGGATTTTTTGAGGCAGAAGGGGCTAAAACTTTGGGGCAAGGAACATGAGCAAGCTCAGAAAATCAGAAAGCTCGCTTACGCGAAAGATAGGTCTTATATGACTTATAAAACCTATGTTGAGCATTCGCCGCCAGAGGTAGCGGCGAATGCTCTCATTTGCCTGATTCACCAGGCAAACTACCTGCTTGACCAACAATTGAGGGTGCTGGAAAAGGAATTCTTGAAAGAGGGCGGGTTCACGGAAAGACTCTATCGCACGCGCAAAAATAGAAAATAGGTCTAATAAGTCATATAATATCAGTAATGATAACGCAGTTGAGCTATAAAGATGGCGTCTTCGGCAGGACGATAGACTATTCTGTGTTCATCGTTGATACGCCGCGACCAGTAACCGGAAAGCCCGTGTTTAAGAGGCTCCGGTTTGCCGGAACCCGTGAATGGATTGCGCATGATCTCATGAATAAGGCGATTGATGCGTTTGAGCATGTTTCTGTCGGTCTTCTGCCAGTACAGATAGTCTTCCCATGCATGCCCGGAAAAGATGAGCTTCATTTTGAAATGGTTCGCTCAGTACCGCCGCCTCGTTCAAGTTCAGCGACAGATTCGAGAAGGCGCTTTGCGTTTTTAGGCACTCGCAAAAGGTATGCGGTTTCTTCGAGCGCCTTAAAATCTTCGAGCGATATCATTACGACAGACTCTTTTTTTTGCCGGGTGATGATTACCGGCTCATGGTCTTTGCATACTTTTTTCATTGCTTGTGCCAGACCGGCACGGGCGGCTGAATAGGTAATTGTAGTCATTAAATCCTCCAAAGTTTATTGTACAAATAATTGTACATACAAAAACTATGCTTAGTCAAGGGGAAACATGAAAAAACTTCTTAATACTCTATTTGTAACAACGCAGGGTTCGTATTTATTTAAAGAGGGCGAAACGGTTGTAATAAAAGCAGATGATGAAATACGATTGCGTTTGCCTGTTCATACTCTTGGCGGGATTGTCTGTTTCGGACAGGTGTCGTGCAGTCCGTTCCTGATGGGATTTTGTGTGGAGAATGGCGTGGCAATCAGCTTTCTTACAGAGAATGGAGATTTTCTTGCAAAGGTTCAGGGTCCCGTGTCCGGCAACGTCCTCCTGAGGCGTGAACAATATCGCAGGGCAGATGATTTGAAAACCTCTGCCTTAATAGCACAGGCAGTATTGACAGGCAAGATAGCCAACTGCCGCACCGTGCTTCAGCGGGCCCTGAGAGACCACTCAGACAAGATTGATGCCGATGCGGTTTCGCAGGCTTCGCAAAGGCTCGCTAATTACATGAAGAGGTTGAGTTCTGAATTGACGCTGGATGTATTGCGGGGGATAGAGGGGGAGTCGGCATATACGTATTTCGGTGTATTTGATCATCTTATTACCTCGCAGAAAGATGATTTCAGATTCCATGAACGGAACCGGAGACCTCCGCTGGATAATGTAAACTGCCTGCTGTCGTTTCTCTATACCATTGTGATGCACGATGTGCGTTCAGCGCTTGAGACCGTGGGGCTTGACCCTGCTGTCGGTTTTCTGCACAGAGACCGTCCCGGCAGATACGGACTTGCGCTTGACCTGATGGAGGAGTTTAGGCCGTTCTTCGCCGATCGTCTGGCTCTTTCACTTATCAACCTTTGTCAGGTGCAGGGAAAGGGATTTCAGAAAAAAGAATCAGGCGCCGTATGGATGGATGATGACACGAGGAAGACTGTTCTGGTTGCCTATCAGAAGCGCAAGCAGGAGGAGATAGAGCATCCGTTTTTAAAGGAAAAGGTTTCTGTTGGAATTCTTTTTTATGTGCAGGCATTGCTCATGGCGCGTTATCTGCGCGGGGATTTGGACAATTATCCGCCATTTATATGGAAGTGAGGAACTGCAAGGCGCAAAGGGGTAAAGATACAAAGGGACAGAGGCAGAAAGGTACTTATGAAGAAAATAAGAAACTATAGGGATCTTATAGTATGGCAGAAATCAATGGCGCTGGTTACTGAAGTTTATTCGATAACAAGATTGTTTCCAAAAGAAGAACTCTATGGATTGATATCGCAGATAAGAAGAAGTGCGGTGTCAATACCAAGTAATATTGCAGGAGGATATGGCAGATATTCTACAAATGACTATATTCGTTTTTTACAGATAGCAATAGGCTCTTTGTATGAATTTCAAACTCAACTGGAGATTGGTCTAAATTTGGGGTATTTATCAAAAGATATTTTTGAAAAGGTTTATGAACAGAGTCGGGAGATAGAAAGGATGCTCAGTAGTTTAATTAAAAAAGTAGGTAATTATTCAGGCACAAAGTAGAGAAGGCATAGAGGCACAAATGGAAGATGAGGAACTTAGGGATTTGTATGCTTGATTAAACTTTGTCCCTCTGTGCCTTTGCCCCTCTTTGCGTTGTCTCTTAGTTAGGAGTAAAAAATGTTTGTAATTGTCAGTTACGATGTATCAACGGAAGAAGGCGGCAAGCGGCGTCTGCGCAGGGTAGCGCGCGCCTGCAAGGATTTTGGACAAAGGGTTCAATACTCTGTATTTGAATGTATTGTTGATCCGGCACAATGGGCGGCTCTGAAAGACAGGTTAATTTCGGAAATTGATCCAGAGAAAGACAGTCTGAGGTTTTACTATCTTGGTTCTAACTGGAAGCATCGTGTAGAGCATATCGGCGCAAAGCCGTCCGTTGATCAGGAGGGGCCGTTGATTGTCTAAAATGTTGCTGCGAACCTGGAGTTCCCATGATTTTCATGCATGGTTCGCAGCGCTTAAAAGATGTTTTGAACAGCGAAGTTAGCAAAATGTCCTTTGGCAACCGAAGTTTTTGTAAGATGAAAAATGATGGATCCGCACAAAACAGCAAAGAAGTCCTTTGTTATTAGTAGGTTATGGGTGCGGAGTCGCTCCCCGCGCGGGAGCGTGGATTGAAACATGTCTGCCGAAGACCGTGCCGCTGAAATCGAGGTCGCTCCCCGCGCGGGAGCGTGGATTGAAACAAATCCCTGAAGACGGGCAGCTTGAATTACCTTTGTCGCTCCCCGCGCGGGAGCGTGGATTGAAACAAGCTCGAATCCCACAGGTTAAGAACAATTGAAAGTCGCTCCCCGCGCGGGAGCGTGGATTGAAACGGCATCGGTCAGTACATAGCATCCAACCTTCGGGCTGGATGAGGATTGAAACCTTTCAAATTTGTTTGTGTTAGGATAATTGATTGACTGAATGCATCGTATGTGTTATATTTTCAGAAATTTGAAAGGATACATTTTATGAGATTTATTGGATTACTTATCGCAGCGGCAGTGGCTGTTTGGGTATATATAGACGCAAAGAATAAAGGATACAAAACCCTTCCAGCCGTTGGCTGGATGCTGGGCGTGTTTTTGCTGATGATTGTATTCCTGCCCCTTTATTTGTTTGTAAGGGGAAAGAAGGCTAAGCCGGTAGAAATCTTAACCCCGTGTAAATATTGCGGGAAGTATTACCAGAATACGCCTTTGTATTGTCCTAACTGTGGTCACAAGGTGGGCGGATATTCATTTAAAGAGGAGTAAGCAATGGACATGAAAGAACGGATAACAGAAGATCTGAAGGTTGCCATGAAGGCACAGAACAAATTAAGGACGTCCGTGTTGCGTATGATGCTTGCCGACATTAAGATAGCAGATACCTCCGGAAAACCCAAGGATCAGATCGATTACGTTGAGGTCGTTCGTGGATATTACAAGAAACTGAACAAGACACGTGAAGAGTACGAGAGGCTCAATTTGCCGGATAAAGTAAAAGAGCTGAATGGCGAGATTGCAATTGTTGAGGAATATCTGCCCAAGCAATTGTCAGATGATGAAATAAAAAGAATTGTTCAGGAGGTTATCGAAACAAATAAATTCACCGCCAGGGAAATGGGGGCGGCAATGAAACTCATTATGGGCAAGTACGGCGGCGTAGTGGATGGGAAAAAGGTTCAAACGTATTTGAAGGAAAAATTAACAATTACATAAACGTAGTTTATTACGGAAAACATCATGCAAGTCGAATCGTGGAAAGAGCCGCTTCTGAAATTGCCGCTTGATGAGCTTAAAAAGGCGCAATGCTTCGTATCGGACTTGATTCAATCCCTGGAAACACTTCATGCAACGACGGAAGAGCCGATTGTAGTATTTCCACCGGAGGACCCTATCAAAATTGAGGAGCGGCGCAGGGATAAAAGATTTGATATGGAAATTGAAGGGGTTTGTTCCGTTGTAAAGAAACAAGAATCCGAAGCGCCGAAGGAGTCGCCGATAATCATAAAGGATATCTCTAAACGAGGTTTACGGTTTATAACCAATCAATCATTCATGCCTTCTGACGTATTGGTAGTGACATTTCAATTGCCGTCCAAAATGGTGTCCGGAGCCATTTATAAAAACCCTCTCAAGAAAGTGTATGTTGAAATAAGAAGGATCATGGAGCTTCCAACACCTGCGGGTATCAAGTACGATGTCGGCGCTCAATCAATTGAAAGTGAGAGGGTAATAGAATTAGCCAAAGAAGAGGAAAATCAGGCACAGGTAAACAAACGGCTCGCTCTCAAGGGAGAAACGAAGATTTTGGTTGTATCGATTAAGGAGGCGCACGCCAAACATCTGGAAGACATTTTATTAAAACAGGGATACGTTGTTTATAAAGTTAATCAAAAACAACAAGCAATTGCATCATTACGGAAGAGCAAATTCGACATCGTTATTTCAGACATAGATACCTCCAGAATTAATGAATTTGAGTTGTTAAAAGATATTAAAATGGAATTTCCATACGTGGGCTTGATAGTCGAGATAGATACGATTGACGATTGGAAAAATATTTTATCATTGGGAGTAAATAATTATCTTACCAAAAACTTTAATGATGAAGAGTTTACTATTATTTTAGAATCAGTGCAAAAGAAGTTATTGTACAAAAGTATGTTTGGCGTCGACTTCAAAAAGAGCCGGTTGGATGGTCTCAATATACTAGTGCTGAGCAAAAAAGAGGTCCTTAGAAATCTCTTATGTAGCGCATCAAAAGAAAAGGGATTAAAATTATATTTTGTGGATGATACGACGCGCGCGCTTACCGTTTTAAAGAGACATAAAATCGACTTTATTACTGTGGATGCAGAAATTACAGGCCGGGAGGGATGTCAGCTTCTCATGAATATAAAAAAGGATTTTCCCCATATCGAGACTATTGTGATTTCTAAAAACCTTCAGGAACGCTGTGATTTTTTAGTAGGCGGCACGGACAATTTTATTGTTGAACCTATAGAGTCACGAGAAATATTGGCAGTGCTGTGTTAAGGCTGTGGGTCGGAGAGATTGTTGTTTATAAACTGTTTTGCACAGGTGCATTCAATTGAAAGAACTTGTGATACACGGCTTTTGTCTCTATATACAGTAATGCCCTTACAACCGCTTTTATAAGCCAATAAAAAGACCTTTTCGACGTCGCCGGCGGTAGCATTTTTGGGAAAATTGATAGTCTTCGAAACGCCATTATCAATATATTTCTGACAGGTTGCCTGTATCTTTACGTGCTGTTCCGGTGAGACATCCCTGGCAGTTATAAATACCTTTTTAACGTCCTCAGGGATATCGTCAAGGTTTTGTATCGATCCTTCCTTTGAAACTTCCTCAATAAGTCTTTCTGAATAAAAACCCCGTTTTTTTGCAATTTCCAAAAAGTAAGAGTTTATTTCGGGCAGACCCTCCTCTACCAAAACATGGCGCTGGTACGCAATCGCGAATAAGGGTTCAATGCCGCTGGAACAATCTGCGATGATACTGATAGTGCCTGTAGGCGCGATAGTCGTTCGTGTTGCATTTCTATATCCCGGTTCATTCTTTTGAGCATAAATGCTTTTCCGGTAATTCGGGAAGACGCCGCGTTTGGCGGCAAGTCTGACCGAT
>VGXX01000173.1 GCA_016873155.1 Planctomycetota bacterium
ACTAACGGTGCACGCAGGTGGATTCGACTAGGCCATACTTTGGGTATACAGCCCTCAGAATTTGCAAAATTGGCAATTATAATATTTGTCTCTGCTTACATTGCCAAAAATCAAAATCGCATGTCTGAGTTCAAATGTGGTTTTATGATACCCATCGTTATCATAGTGGTAACGGGAGCGCTTATAATCAAAGAGCCTGATTTTGGGAGCGCCGCGTTCATTACAATTCTTTCTATAATTATGCTCATCGCTGGTGGAACAAGGTTCATTTATGTTTTTTTTACGATTTTAGCTACCGTACCGTTTGTGCATAAAATGTTATTCGAGGTCTCATATAGAAAAGACAGATTAATGGCCTTTATGGATCCATGGCAAGACCCTTCAGGAACAGGGTATCATGTAATTCAGTCGTGGATTGCCCTTGGTTCCGGTGGTTTGACAGGATTGGGTGTTGGCAGCAGCAAACAAAAACTATTCTTTTTACCGGAAAGCAGCAGTGATTTTATCTTTACCATTATCGGGGAAGAGTTTGGTTTTATTGGGGTGTTAGTCATTATATGTCTATTCTTGTTATTAATATGGCAGGGGTTAAAAATAGTGCATGCAACCAAGGACGTATTTGGATTCTTTCTGGGATTCGGAATTACTGTGATGTTTGGATTACAGGCAATTATCAACATTGCAGTTGTCTCTGGCATTGTTCCGACAAAAGGCATCCCCTTGCCTTTTGTTAGTTCGGGAGGGTCTTCTCTGTTATTCTCTATGATAGGAATTGGGATATTAATTAATATTGCAAGACAGTCTTTGGGGTCAGATACCTTAAATCCACAGGTGAATATAGAACCAGCAGAAGATAAAGTTGGAAGATTATTGCCTGTGAGGTTCTGGCATAACATAACGTCTAAAATAGCAGGCTTTTCGTGGCGATAGCGGTAAACTTCGTCAATAAGTCTCTGGTTTTGACATACATTCTATACATATTCTCGTCATTTTACGCCTTTTTATGTTTATTTTCTATACAAAGTGTGTCCTCGTTAAAGGAAAAGGGGTATAAAAAATGAAAATCGCATTTGCAGGAGGCGGTACCGCGGGGCATTTGATGGTGGGGTTGAGCACAGCAGAAGAGATCCGTTCCAGGTTTAGTGAGGCAGAAATAATATTTTTCGGCACGGACAAAGAATTTGAAAAACGATGTGTAGAACAGCGCGGTTTCAGGTTTCAACGGATGCACGCTAAAAAGTGGGGAAAATCGTTCAAGCAGTTATTCACGTTTATCATTGCAATAGGTATCGGCACTGTTGAATCGCTCATTGCGCTACGCAAATTTAACCCGGATATAGTGGTTGGATTGGGTGGCTATGCCTCTTTTGCCCCAATTATCGCTGCAAAATTACTCAGCATACCTTCCGTGTTGCTGGAACAAAATGTGATTCCAGGGAAGGCAAATCGTTTCCTGGCTAAATGGGTTGACGAGGTATATTGTCATTGGAAAGGATCTCTCAAGTGGTTCAACAAGGCGAAAGTTGTACGGGTAACAGGAACTCCCATACGCAAGGATATCTTATCCAGCCAAAGATGCCGGTCTGCCGAAATATTCGGACTAAGTTCTTCTAAGAAAACGATACTGGTTACAGGGGGAAGTCAGGGCGCGCAGGCAATAAATGAAGTCATACTAAGATGTTTGCCCAAATTAGAGCCGTTATCAAACGAACTGCAAATTATCCACTGTACAGGTGAATATGGATATGAAGCCGCAAAAGCGGCGTACAAGCAAACCGGTATCAAGGCGTTTGTTTGTAGTTTTTTAGACGATATGGGCGCTGCTTTTAGTATGGCGGATTTGATTATTTGCAGGGCGGGCGCTACTACGATCGCGGAATTTACTGCAGTAGGTATTCCCGCTATATTGATACCATATCCGCATGCTGCTGATAATCATCAATACTGGAATGCAATGGAATTGGCAAGCAACGGTGGAGGGTATTTATTGCAGCAGATTGACTTGACGCCTGAAAAAGTTATAGAACTCATTACAGAACTTTTCAACAATAAAGAAAAGTACGACAGAATGAAGATGTTTAACAAAGGGATGGGAATGCCAAATGCAGCCACGAAAGTTGTTGATAATATTTGTCGGGTAATCGGGTTTAAGGGTACACAATTTGCTCTTATTCTGGGTTGATTCAGTTTTTATTGATTAAATAAATGTTAAATTATTCCGATATAATAATATACAGCGATAAAAAACCTCTGATTATTTGTAACACTGATGCAATAAAATACATTGATGTATAAATCTATACCACCACATACTATTTCTATATAAAAAGGAAGATTACTATGAATCTATCAGAAGGTATGGACAGGATGCGCACACACACAGCATCGTTAGATGAGCAGTTTCATTATCGTCCTATGCGTGGACGTTGTGTATATTTCATAGGAATAGGTGGTATCGGTATGAGTGCCGTCGCACGCATTCTTTTAAACGAGGGCTGTGTTGTTTCTGGTTCTGATATACGGCCGTCTGCTTTGACTTCAACCCTGGAAAAAATGGGAGCCAGGATTAATACAAGACAAGATGGCAGTTTTATGACATCAGATACGGATATGGTAGTAATCTCAGCGGCTATTTCCGAAGACAATCAGGACCTTAAAACTGCCCGCAAAATGGGTATAAAGGTAGTAAAATACTCTCAAATACTCGGTTCGTTAATGAAAGAAAAACGTGGTATTGCGATCAGTGGGACTCACGGAAAAACAACCACAAGTGCGATGATTTCCAGCGTATTAAAAATGGCAGGATTGGATCCCACATTTGTTATCGGCGGAGAAGTGCCCGATATTGGAGGCAACGCACATTTAGGAACGGGAGATTTATTTGTAGCAGAGGCATGTGAATATGACAGGTCATTTTTAAACCTTGTTCCACAAGTCGGTGT
Organism: Planctomycetota bacterium; assembly: GCA_016873155.1. Classification (GTDB taxonomy): domain Bacteria; phylum Planctomycetota; class Brocadiia; order Brocadiales; family Brocadiaceae; genus Wunengus. The sequence continues at coordinate 2,943 of VGXX01000173.1, forward strand.
AATCACCAACATCGAAGAAGATCACCTGGACTATTATGAAAATATTGAGAAAATAACAAATGCGTTTGGTGATTTTGCATCATTGGTTTCAAAAGAAGGTTTATTAGTCGTAAATGATCACGATAAGAATATATTCCTTGCAATGCAAAGGGCAAATTGTAAGGTCGAAACATACTCTCTGGATAATACCTCCGATTGGTGCGGCAAAGTTCTTTCTTCGGGTAACGGGACAAATAGATTCAGCATCTTTAGAAAGAATGCTTTTTTTGATGATTTTACTTTAAAAATACCGGGGTCCCATAATGTCTTAAATGCGTTGGCCGCAACTGCGGTATGTACATTTATCGGAGTCGATAAAAATTCTATTAAGGCTGCATTAGCTTCATTTCGCGGGGCAAACAGACGATTTCAAATAATTGGAGTGAAAAACAATATTACGGTAATTGATGATTACGCCCACCATCCGACAGAGATACACGTAACGCTAAGGGCCGCCCGGGAGCTATATCCTGAAAAAAAGATATGGTGCGTATTTCAACCCCATCAGTACAGCAGAACGCGACACTTGTTAAGAGGATTCGCAAGATCATTTCAAAATGCAGATAAAGTAATTTTTGCCGATATCTACTCAGCACGTGACAGCGACTATGAAAAAACTACAATGAATTCCTCAATGTTGTTTGAAGAAACTCGAAATGCGGGTGTTGATGTTCAGTACATTCCGCAATTGCGCGATATTGTCAATGCACTGTCATCGAGTGTAAAACCAGACGATGTTATCATAACAATGGGTGCAGGTGATGTGTGGAAAGTTGCTTATGATTTAGTTGCAAAATTGGAATAATGGGTTAAGATTAATCCTTAATAATATTGTTTTTAAATGTTAGGAGAGTATGAAATGAAGCCAAAAAATGTTGTTGTACTTATGGGAGGCATATCTCCTGAACGAGAGATTTCATTACGTTCCGGTAATGCAGTAGCAAGGGCATTAAAAGATGCTGGGTTTAACGTTACTTGCATCGATGTAAAAGACGAAAAGATAGAAGAACTCGATCTCATGGATATAGATGTCGCATTTATTGCCTTACATGGGTATTTTGGCGAAGACGGAGGCGTGCAAAGACTTTTAGAATTAAAAGGGATTCCATATACCGGCTCAGGTATAAATGCCAGCAGGCTTGCAATGGATAAATTAGCAACAAAAAAGTGTTTTATTGAGGCAGGTCTTAAAACGCCGGATTATATAACAGTAGCAGAGTTTCAAGAGTTACAGGAGATACAGCGGGAAATAAGCAAACTGGGGTTGCCGGTAGTTTTAAAACCTACGAGGAACGGGTCCAGCATAGGCATATCGATCATTAAAAATATTAACGATCTTCAAATTGGTTTGGAAAAGGCTTTTGAATTTGGATATGAATTGCTCGTTGAAAAATACGTAAAAGGCAGGGAGTTGACCGTTGGAATTTTGGATGACAAGGCGCTGCCAATTATTGAAATCAAACCGGCAATGGAATTTTATAATTACGAAGCGAAATATAAGGATGATAGAACACAATATATTGTTGTAGAAAAAACCTTAAGCGAACGGACAAATAGGGCCGGTAATTCCTCACGAACTGTCGGCTTTCTCTCGTCTGCAACGTATAACAATGCACAGGAACTCGCTATCAATGCGCACAAAGTCCTCGGCTGTAAAGGATTCTCAAGAGTAGATATGTTGCTGGACGATAGAGATAACTTGTATTTATTGGAAATAAATACCATCCCCGGTTTTACCGAAAAAAGCTTGCTGCCAAAGGCAGCAAAGGCTGCCGGCATGTCATTCCCTTCATTATGTGAAAAAATAGTTGATCTTGCATTTCAGAATATTCTTGTCAGTGCAGATGAACCAGTACAAAATTAAGGATATTATCAATAGCACATTCAACTATAAGCTTTTTTTAGAAATCCTTTTCTCTAAAATAGGTTCAATAAAAAAAGTTCTATACCCCTTTTTGCTCCAATTTGTTGTTTTTGCAGGTATAATAATCTTTGGAATATGGGGTATTAACAAGACGTGGCGCTCATTAACAGATTTGAATATTTTTAAAGTCAGTCCTTCTACCTTCTCCTTCCACACCCCATCCTGGGTAACTGCCCGCTTTTCCAGCGACATAAAACACGTAGCAGCCCTGAACGAACAGTACGGCATGTATGAAAACGATTTGACTCAAAGAATAGCAGACGTTTATGGGGGGATTGTTTTGATTAAAAAGGTAGATTCAATCAAAAGGACGTTTCCCAATAAACTTAATGTCAAGCTTGTATTGCGCAAACCGGCAGCCATCGTTAGGAGTGGAAATAATACGTATCTTGTGGACGATGAATGTGTCTTGTTACCAAAAGAATATTACACATTACCAAATGCAGAATACGATACACCCTGCATTCAGAGCAATAAATTGGCAAGATTGCCTTTGCATGGAAGTGAATGGAATGATAAGGGAATCAAGGCAGGGATAGATGTGGTGAAATTTCTCAGGGCAAATAATATTCATAACATTTTTAAGATATTAGCGGTAGATGTGTCAAATGTGTGTAAAAGGAGATTTACTGGTAAAAGTGATATCGTTTTGTGGACAGAGAACAATACGCAGATACGGTGGGGATGCTCTTCGTTCTGTAACGAACCCAACGAACTCTCCAATGAGGAAAAGCTCCAAAATCTCCTGAGTATAGCAAAGTCAGAAGGAACAAATCTCAGACAAATGGAATACGTCGATGTCCGTTGGAAAAAACCTTCGGGGAAGCGCTGGGCAAAGATTAATGACACAATAGAAGAACGTTAAAAATATTGGTTATAGCACACCTCAATACAGCGACAATAAGATAGAAATTAGCATTTATCAGCTAAATGTTAGATTTCATGCCTTGAAAGAATTCATGTGGTATATACAGCGGTTTATTATGAAGGTGAAACCACTTTTATCATTTAAATGCAGACTGTTCATATTTGCACTCTGCATCTCCCTCATCCCCATTACTGCCCTCACGTTGACATACTACTTCTACACAAGGAATATTGCATTGATTTTGGGGATAGTGGGTTCCACATCTGTTATTATCCTTGGTATTACGATTACAAGTTCAATGGCAAAACCTATTAAGGAGCTTACGAATGCAACTAAAATCCTTGCCAGTGGGAATCTGAATCATCGGGTGCAAATCAGCCGCAACGATGAAATTGGCATCCTTGCTAATGGTTTCAACACCATGGCGGAGAGTCTCGATAAGGAAATTACTGAACGGAAACGAATATTGGAAGAACTGAGAACGCTCAATGAATCTTTAGAACAGCGTGTTGCTGAACGGACAGCAGCGGTAGAGAAGGTGAACGAGAAATTGCGTGTTGAGGTTTCAGAACACAACAAGTTAAAGGAGGAGCTTTTGTATCTTGCTGATTACGATCCTCTCACCAATCTCTTCAATCGCTGCCGTTTCAAGAAAGAAATAGACAACCTGCTTGCATATTCAAGACGATACGGTGTCGAGGGGACATTACTGTTCCTTGATCTGGATAATTTCAAGTACCTCAATGACATTCACGG
>VGXX01000174.1 GCA_016873155.1 Planctomycetota bacterium
TGTCGAAAACAAGGGGTAAGTTCAAGCCTTGCTTTAAAGATGCTATTTCGAGGTGAATTGCCTGATTTTGTTTGCTCTTAGCGGTAGCGGGTAAAAATACGATGAGTAATTACGAGCGTTTTAACCTATATTCTATAACTGCTCTTGTAGTACCTTCAAATCATTATTCCTCCGGGAATCTTTCAGTTAACATTTCCTTGAGTTTTTGTAATGCTTTTTTCTCATGTCCTTTCAGATTTAATTGGGTTATACTTTTCATTTTTCTACCTCAACTACAGTCACCATACATTCCATAAGTCGTATCACGTCGTCACATCTTCCATAATTAAACATTATCGTTCAAAAAAATACAAGAGACATGTGGCCAAACCTTCATTATTCAATAACCAACGGCTTCCTTTTCCTTAACGCTTCAATCTCTTTCAGAATTTATGGCCTTGCTTGCCGTCGCTCTACAGTTTATCTATTTCTCATTGCTTGTAATTGGAATATGAAAATGACCCCTGGTGCCCTCTAACGCCTCTCAAAAGATTTGATTTGACTTTTTGAGGTTGTATTTTATAATTATCCAAATGATAGATAATAATGTTATATATTACTAAATGATTCTATATGATAACAAGGAGTAATTTATGAAAGACGAATGGTTAAATGCGGAAGATGCTGCAAAATATTTGAATATTAGTATCACCAATTTGTATGCTATGGCTCAGACTAATAAAATTCCTGCCCATAAGGTTGGGAAAATGTGGCGGTTCAACATACAAGAAATTAACACCTGGATTAAAACAAACCGTCCGGTTAGTGAGTTTTTCACTTCCCTTGAATTTAATGTTGAGGAAAATTTACTCCTCCGTGATCCACAGCGTGAAGCGTATTCCGCTGCCAATGATTTTTTTATCAAGGGAGGAAGAAGTGCGATCATCCAACTGCCGGTTGGCTGTGGGAAAACCGGGTTAATTGCGATTCTCCCGCTAGGCATTGTGCGCGGAAGAGTGCTGGTTATTGCTCCGAATCTAACGATTAAAGAGGAATTGAGCCGTGCCCTCGATGTTACAAACAAGAGATTTTGTTTTTGGAACAAATGTCGTGTAATGCAACCGGATTCAATGCTGGCCGGGCCGTATCTTGCAACTCTTGACAGCGTAGATGCCAATATCCACGACTGTACGCAGTCGCACATCGTACTCACTAATATTCAACAGTTGGCTAGTGGTGCAGATCGTTGGCTACCGCTGTTCTCAAATGATTTTTTTGATATGATTCTTGTTGATGAGGGGCACCATAGTGCTGCACCTAGCTGGAAAAAAGTTTTTGGAAAATTCCAAAAGGCAAAGGTAGTGAATCTTACCGCAACTCCTTTTCGTAGTGATCAGCAAGAAATAGAAGGTGAGTTGGTCTACCGGTATTCCTTTAAACGGGCAATGATTAAAGGGTATATTAAAAAAATACAAGCGACTTATGTGGCCCCCGAAGAAATTTATTTTACCTATGAGGGGAACGAGAAGCATCATACACTCGAAGAAGTTCTTCGATTGAAAGAGGAAGAATGGTTTAGTCGGGGTGTAGCGATGTCGCCTGTTTGCAATAAAAGTATTGTAGATGCCAGCCTTGACAAACTAGAGAAACTCCGCCAATCGGGAACGAGACACCAACTTATTGCTGTTGCCTGTTCTGTGAATCATGCCCGTCAAATTAGGTCGTTATTTATGGAAAGAGGATATGAAGCCGCCGAGATTCACAGTCAGATGCCGCCAGATAAACAAGCGGAAGTTATTCAAAAACTCCGTACGGGTATTCTTGATTGCATTATTCAAGTACAAATGCTCGGCGAAGGATTCGATCACCCCTTATTGAGCGTTGCGGCCATATTTCGTCCATTCCGTACCCTACCTCCATACGTTCAATTTGTGGGAAGGATTATGCGCGTTATCGTCCAGAACGATCCACGGCATCCAGATAATTATGGTCATATTGTGACGCATATAGGACTTAACTTGGATAAACAGTTAGAGGATTTCCGGAAAATTGACCGAGAAGATAGAGAATATTTTACAGATATTATGGAAGGAAAAGAACCGGAGCCGCCGAGAGAGGTTCTTGAAGGACGGACCAGACAAAAACTTAGTGAATCTATGATTGTCCACAAAGAAATTGTCGATTCTTTTCTTCAGGAGCATTTCATTGACCCTGATGATGAGACGCTGTTAGAGGAAATGAAGGGGATTGCAGAATCATTAGGTTTTGATGTGCAGGAAATGGCAGAAGTGTTAAAGAAGAAGCAATCTGAAAAAACAAAGACGGTTGAAGCATCGTCCGAATTTCCAATAATTCCTCAGCGCCAGAGGATCGAAGCACGACGGCGATTACAGGAACAGGTGAAGAGGACGGCGAAGATTTTACTAAATCGACTGAATATATCAATGGATGGTAGAGATTTGGCATTCAAGCTAGCAACAGGCAGAGGTCTTACCGGCAATAATTTTGCGGCAGCCGTTCAACTTGTAAATCATGAAGTCAATAGACTATTGAAGATTGAAACGGGGGATCGCAATAAGCTTCGGACGGAAGATTATCAACAAGCTATAGATGGACTCGAGAATATTTTAAATACGCTTACAAAACGTATAAAAAAAGGAGAAAAGGAAAATGACTAAGAAACGCGGTCGCTGTCCTTCGCTTATTGGAGGTACACATGCGGCTCCTCGAATTGAGCAGACAAAAGGTAAACGTACTTGCAAACGATGTGATGGCGAAATTCTTAAGGATGAGAGATGTGTCGTTGTCCCTATCCCTGGTTCTATGGGAAAAAGGGTGTATTGTTGCGTTTGCATTCGGGAGATTGTTGCGCAGAGTCGTCGAGATTTAGATGGATTTGAAAAGTTGCTTGATGGCTCAAAATAATAGGAGAATTCCTCCCAAGGAAATGTGAAGAATGAGATTCTACAATCTGTCTCAGCCAACTATTAAAGTTGATGTTGCTTTTTATGATGAAAACGAGAAGCAAGCGGCATGAGGTCAAACTGCATTATCAATAACCAACTGCTTCCTTAACACTTCAATGAAAATTATCAATATTGATTATTTAAGATGTGATCTTCATTCTCTTAGATCAAAAGTTTTATTTTACCAATCGTATGTTTCGATGTCACTAATTCTTTCATAAATCTTATAATGGCCACTAGTAGGCAGGTCTAACCGATAACACTTATTTTGGATAATTAGATAGCCCAATCTCGGAAGACGAATGAATATCTGTCTATCGGTATTTAGTTGAGTAACAATACTTATTAAGGCTGTTTTATTAGCTAAATATAGATCGGGGAGTGTTACTTCTGTTAACCAAAATCTATCAGGCATCTGTTCTCCGACAGCGTCTATATCCGTCTTTGTGATTTTTTTCCCATTTGAATCCCTTTGCCCTAAGGTTTTCAGAAAGTCTGTTTTTTTTGCAACCATCGTCCTTGATACCAAGGGCGCTTTTTCTTCGTTAATAATTCTATGCAGCCACGGATTTTCTTCCTCAGAAACATCTTTGTTTAATTCAAAGACTTGCCTTAAGTCGCTTATCAGGTCGATTTCCAATCTATCCGGAGGCAAGGTTATTTTATGTTCGGTAACAAAAATGACGTGGTCAACAAAATAGCCATAACGACCCTTCTTTTCTGACAACTTTGATGCTGGATAGCTAAGATACATTCCAAAGTTATCATCATGGATGATAAAATTATCTATCCAAGCGGATACGGGTCTGAAATGGAATCGAACTCGACGATTATACCGAATATCAGCTTCTGGTTGCCATGAATCTGTATTTAAAGTATGCCCTATTATTGGAACTACATGTAGATCTGTCGAACGTGTCCGGAAAACAATAAAACCAGGGAAACCACTTTCCATCCACGGATAAACACTGGAGGAAGGTGACCATCCGAATTTTTTGAACAGTTCCTTAAAGACCTCCATTGTCTCTTTTTGGTCGAATAGCAATTCCTTAGTGAAGAGTCCCCTTTTTTTTATGACCTTTAAAGTTCCCTTCTTGTCTAAGAATAATTCTCTTCCAAATGGAACTCCATAAAGCTCATTTATACGATTTGGCAAGATTAATTTTTTGTTGTGGCCTATATTATTAAAGATAGTAGCAAGTGCAGATTGCATACATACTGACGTGGTTTTATTTTGTTGGAAAAATGGGGACCCACAAATCTTAAAATTAACTTTTCCCAATAAAGGATCATTTAAAATAAAATCATAATTCCTGAAGGAATGAAAATAATAATTCATTAATGGTATAGGTGTTTCACTTAAGAAGTCATATCTTTTAGGGATGGCAACTATCGAATAGAGGAGATATGAATTCTTTTCCCGGCCACTCGAATAATTCATAACGACGGAACAGGAGAGGAATGTTAGCTTTTGTGGGTCTACCTTAATTATTTCGGCGTTACTTTCTTGAACAAAGATGAACTTATACGCTGTAATTTCAACATGCGAATTGAAGAACTTCTTAAGGTAGTTACTTTCATAATCTATATCAGCATTATTGGAAGAGTTTACCTTTTCAATCCATAAAGACTGAGCACCCATTTTCCTCATTAGAGAGCACAGTCTATGGAAAGGTCTTTTATTTACTGCATTTGAATTGATCGTACACTGAGATATTAGTTTGAAGAGGGAAGCATCTTCTAACGGAAGCCATTGGCATAATGAGAAGTTTATCATTACAAAGCTATCTCAGAACACCCGCAAAGTCTTTCTTCTTCTTGGCGTTGTTATGCCATGCAGTTAATAATGACAAAGCTTTAACTTCTTCTTCTGTTTTTTCTCCCCTCAATGTCTTAAGGGACAATGGTGATATCTCCCCGTGTTTAATCTTCAAGGCCGCCTTTAATTCTTTCTTTGACATTTATAAACCTCCTTTCCATATTTATATGATGCATTGTGGTTGAGTTGTCTATAACTCATCAGGTTAATGCAATACTTTTTCTATTTTGTAAAGACAATACTTTATCTTAAACTGTTTGTCAACAAAGAACTTTATTATGTTTACCCTTTGAATATGCATCCACCGCCTCCCTGAACTTCTCCTCACACTCTCCAACCATCTTCCCTTCATAGATAACCGCTTCAATCTATGCTCTCTATCTTTCCGACCAGCCTATGGATGGTACGTCGGGGATGAGATATCCGTAGATCCCTCCATAAAACAATACTTTTCATCTGTCAATAGCAGCACTAATAAATTCGGTGGGTTTTTTTTAATTTGCTCCTCAATGCGCTTAAAGACCTCTTCCGCCTCGCCTGGAGGGATAAACCTTACTTCAATTCAGGTCGTTCTGGATATTCCTTGCTTACTTTTAAATGTATGACAATTATTGCAAAATCCCCAGCCAATCTCTGAGTAAGAACTGGATTCTGCCAATCAATAACGACAACCTACCCATGACGGTGTAACCAAAGGACGCTCCGAAGGAGATCATGAGAAACCATATTCCCACCTTCGACAATCTTCCAATCGCGCCTTTGTGCTCGACTGAAAAGATAAAGTAAATAAGCACTGAAATAACCCCCAGCATGATTAATAGCGTGTTAATGCTGGAAAGGATAGTTTCTCCACCTGAAAAGACGGGGTGTAAGGAGGGTTTTATCTGCTCAAGGATGAATGCCGAAATGACCCTGGGAATGCTCACACCGGCGCCAAGACCCACCACAAATGCAAACGTCCAGCGGCTCAGCCAGGATAGTTTCCTTGAGAATCTCAGGAGCATAAAGATACCCAATAGCGAAGGAAAAATTAATGCATACTGAGGTGCCTTTGTTGCAGCCCTTGAGAACATTGGTACGATAAGAGGATCATATAAGTCGGGTTTTAAGAAATTGAACCAGGTTATAATGATGGTGTAACCAAGCGCAACGCCAACGTAAAGGTTTTCGGCAATCTTAAAGGCAGGATTATCCTTATAGAGAAAGCTGTAAATGGCGAGGGTAATCCCTGCACCCAGGATGATTCCAAAACCATCAGAGGAAAAAGGTAGTTTCCCCGATGCCATGAGAAAGATATTGATGCATACGAATAATCCGATGGTGCCAACGAGGACAAAAAAGTTAGAATCCTTACGCATGCCGTGCCCTTCTGGATGTAAAGTAAATAATATTGCCAAATATGACAAAGAGGATAATAATTACGTGTACCACGCTCTGTGGACGCATCCCGCTTACGGCATTTGCCTTTTTTCCGACCAGCGCCTCATATTCCGCAGCGCCTTTGAGCCCGCCGAGTAAACCGACCAGTTGCTTTGACTGGAGAAATGGATACATATCTGGCCCCATCACAGCGGTGCAGCCCGCCCCCAGCTCAAATTTATATTTCTCTTTCCCAAACACGATCCATGTTTCTATCGTGGTTCCTGCGGCGAGGTCAAACAGGAAATCAAGTTCTCTGAGTGAGTCAAC
>VGXX01000175.1 GCA_016873155.1 Planctomycetota bacterium
TTCTGGTAAGGAAAAGAATGATACGGTCGGTTTGCTCGGTAAAAGGATCGGCTCAAAGAAAAGTTTTAACTGCTTCGTGTGGTTTTGCTCTGAAGATTTCATTTCGCTTTATTATATCACTCAATTTCACCTTCGCAACCGATTTGCCCGATTTTTTATGGCTAAATGAAGAAATTCGGAATGCCGCATTCTCGGACAACCTGTTTTAAAATGACAAGTCTGCTTCAATCTTTTTTGTTTTTTCTGTAAAAGATTTCAAAATCAAGAGGGTAATTCGATGAATAATTTTGTAATCTGCATTAATAACGATAGCAATCCAGCAAGCCTGATCTTGGGCAAGGTTTACCGCACGCTGCCGGATGCAGAGGCGGAGGCGCACAATATGCTGCGCGTTGTTGATGAGGAAAAATCAGAGCCTGACGGCTATCTCTACCCCGCGTCCCTGTTCGCACCTATTGAGTTGCCAGAAGCGGCGGAGCGGGCGCTGATGGCAGCGGAAGACTGAGCGCGAGAGTGAAGAATACAACGTTAAATCACTGGAGTTATGTGATTATTTAACTTTTAAGATATGTGACCCGCCCCAAGTCCTGAATTTCACTTTTTAGATCCAACGAGCTATACGAATCTTTTGATAAAGTTAGAGAGAAAGGCATGCAGAATATTAAGCGTCTCGTCAAGAGGCATGCCGAAGAAACAAAAACACAAACAAATAGTGCCCTGTCCCTAATTATACTAATTATAATTATTCCCGCATTGCTACTCATTATCCGCACCGCGAATGCGAATTTAGGCATGTTTTCATCTATCTTGAAGTGCATAGTTTTTTACACTTTCACAGATAGAAGTCTTTCGCGGGATAATTTGGCTGCATAAGCTAAGGCTGCCTTAATATCATCGGAATTTAGTGACGGATAACTCTTTAAAATTTCTTCTTTGCTAACCCCATCTGCTAAATTTTCAAGTATAATTGAAACCATTATACGTGTTCCTTTAATACAGGCTTTCCCATGACATACAGACCGATCTACTGTTATTCTTTCTCTCCAATCCATTTTTAGTCTCCTTAAATAATCAAGAGAACTTATATTTTTTACTGACACAAATCGTGTCCTGTCCCCTGATAAAAAAACCGGCTTCAATAACAAGATTAAGAGCTTGACCCCTTTCGATCCCTTTGGCTTCTTCAATATCAAGAAACAAGACCCGACCCCACTCCTGCCCGCAAATTACTTTACTCGTTTCGCTAAAAATATCGAGCTATCTCCCATATGGAATTTAATTTTACCTTGCATGGTGTTCTTTTCTTTCAGTTCAAGCCAGCCGCTCCCAGAAGCAGAATCACATTCATCGTTGCCTTCCCATGTGAATTCAAACTGTTCCTTAGAATTACCTCGTACTATCTCTCCATCAATCTCACCTGAGACCAAGCCGAATTGGAAATTGCCATGACCTTTTGCATCTATTTCGATAAACGCCTGAACCTCCATATTAAAATAATCTTCGTCCCACATCTGCATTTCATAAATATGCCAAATACCAGTAAATTTCATTGTAATGAAGTCCTTTCTCGCAGATATACTTAGTGTAATGTATTGCAAAATGGTCTAACGGGCTGGAACTAAGCTGCGGCGATGAAATGGAAAGAGAGTCAATGGTCACCTTCGTATTTCAAACCGCCAAAAATGAGAAACAAACAAAACATTGAATTATGAAGGTGGCCCTGCCTACTCACAGGAACTACTCTACCGGAACGAAATGGAAAAATAATAGAATCTGTGGAGAAATACCATTATAGACAGAAGGAAGTGGCTAATTATCTTGGGCTGCATTATTCAACCATAAGCAGATTGTTAAAAAAGAATCAACCTCAATACAAAAATAAAGATCTACTCCTGCCCTCTGAACTGTTGGGTTTCGTGCCTCAACCCAACCTACCGAACTCCATTAGCAAGCAGCAAGATTAAAGACTTGCCCCCCCATCCGCACTTATCTCAAATCCTCAATAGTTATTATTTTTTTATTAATTTCGTCACTTTTTACTAAAACTTCAGCTACTTTAGCATTTTCCGCTGTTACACAAATAATGAATTTTATATCGCCAGAATGTCCAAAATCAACTTTTGTTAAATGTCTAAATTCCCAAGGATAACGAGACGCTGCTTTGTAATGATCAACCCAATCGAGTTCTGTTGGAATTATAATTTCTGGAGGCGGTTTCTTGGTATCAGGATTAACTGCACCTTTTATATAAAAGGCGCATACATTAAGCATCTCATAATCCTCAACATTAATTGTAGCATTTGGCCTCTCTGTAGAAAGGGTCCAACATACTCTTATTTTTTTCTCTTCTTTATTAATGTTCCAAACGGAAATATAACCCTTACAGTTTTTTGCAGCACTTCTGCCAATATTCCGCACAATTACACTATTAATTTTATATACCCATTCACCATGAATTGTTAACTCATTAAACTCTACGCCTTCAATTTTAAGAATTGGCCTATTAAAAGACTTCCAAAATAATCCTAAGGGTATTTGAGACATCAATCCTGCAACTGCTATAATTACACCGGGAATATCTTTTCCCCAATAACAATAAGGAACAAATATTAACCATAAAAAAATCATCTGCGCTGAATATAAAGCCCATTGGTATTCAATATACCATTTTACAATCTTATTTTTTCTAAGAAAGGAAACCATCTTTTTCATTACAGATTTCTTTATGGGTGTACAAGTAGAGTAGGGAACTTGCGTAGTGTTTTAGGTTTGACCTATCTAAAGTAGCAGAAAGCAACAAGGCCAACCTTTCGAGTAGGGTCATATTATCAAATCTTCATTATTCAATCAGCAATATACAAAAAGAAACAGTAAACCAAGAAAGACAACCGCTGTAATTGAATTATGAAGGTGACCCTTTGCTTCCTTTTCTGACGTTCAACTTCAGGGACGAGGTGGCAGCAACGCTGCTGACAGCACGTCAGTTGGAGCGGTTGTTATACGTCATTTCACTTTAACTGCGCCTTGAACTTGCTGAATCTGCGCCTCCAAGCTCTTGAATAACTCAGGATCAACAACCTGTTTTCTTACTACTGTGTTCTCTTCACCGAGCGGCTTTTCTTTGAGAAGCTCTTTGAGGTCAGCCGTTGAATCACGACCAACCTTAGCCAATTCTCCACTGATCTCACTTATTCGCATCTGGAACTGTTCGTTAGCCTTCTTGAGGCGTTCGTTTTCAGCCTCAAGGTCTGACTTGATCTCCTTGGCAGTGACTAACGCAGATGATAGGTTAATCTTTGCGTCAGCGATCTCAATCGACACAGATGACGATTTGTATGCAATGAAAAGCAAGCCGAGCGTTGCCACGACTATGCAGAAACTCAGCGAGTGCCAAAACGACTTTGGAACGTGTGACATGTCCATCGGACTACCTCCCTAACACACAACATGGATTACACTGCCTAATTGCTGTGATAAATTACAGACATTATTGATTTCCGTGTCGTAAATGTAGATAATTCGATTTGTTTTGTCAATGATATTTTGGTGTACAGGAATTTCAAAGTTGCCCACGAAAAAACGCGAAAATATCCTCCCCCTGTCCCCCTCCAGAGGGGGATAAAGGGGGAGGATTGGGTCTTTTGGCGTGTTTCGTGGGTAATTTGTTGCTACCGAACTGCGATTACTTTTCAATTATCAATAACAGCCCGCAATCAGGGCATTCTTTTGTGTCGGGACTTACAGAATGACCACACGCGGGGCATTTTCCCTCGGATTCCCATTCCTGGGAAGTTTTGATTTCAGGATACTTCTGTGTATGGTATTCCTCAATGCAATCGTGCGCGGTACGCGCATCGGTTTTTGTGGTCAAAAGAAGATACCGGCAACCGCACTTTCCCGTACTGCAACCCGGCGCCAATGCAATTCTGGAAGAAATGCCGTTTCTCGAAAGCACATCGGACAACTCCCGGATGCCTTCTTTCTCTTCTTCACGAATAGCAACCCATTCGTCGTTAAGATGCGGGGCAACGTCCGGTTTGTTTTCATTCTTTTTCCTAATCTCTTCCTGCGTTTTTAGAGGGACGTCGCAGTCGGCGCATGTTGTGATATGCGCATAATATTCTGAACCGCATTCCGGGCATAATTTCATGGCTTGTTCCTATAATTCCGTTCGGGTACACACGTAAAGCAGGGGCTTTTCAGGAAATTGCCTCCCCAAAAGGAGTTTGTTTGCGAGACAATTTACACACCCCTTATCCCCTTTCCCCACCTTTGTGAGGACATGTTTTTAAAGGGGAATTGAGGTTGGTACGTTAAACTACAGTTATCTGCCGCCGGCGATGGCGGGCACTATGGAGATATGGTCGCCATCTTTTACCGGCGTGTTTATGTTGCCCATAAAACGGATGTCTTCGTCGTTGAGGTAAAAATTAATAAACCGCCTGATCTGACCGTCGTTGTCACAGATTCTCTCTTTGATTCCCTTATAATTTGCCTCAAGACTTTCGATAATTTCTTTAATATTCTTTCCTTCCACTTTCACCTCGTCAGCGCCCTTGGTGAGCGACCTGAGCGGCGTTGGAATGCGTACGCTTACCGGCATAATTAAACCCCCTTCAAATTTTTAAATAACCACAAAACTTCAGACCAATAAAAAACATTTGGAACCACAGATCCCCGTTTTCACGAGGACAAGTTTCTCAGATGACACAGATTTTATATTTTATCTGCAAAATCTGTGCAATCTGTGGATAAAAACTCTCAATGGACTGCTGCCATTTTCTCATCCATAATGGCGTCAAACTCGGCAAGGGAAGGATTGATAATCCTGGGAACTTCCAGCTTGTCCAGCACAGCCTCCTGTGTTTTTAAACCATTCCCCGTAACGCTAATGACAATGGACTCATCCTTTGGAATCTTACCCTGTTCAATAAGTTTTTTCGTAACTGCCACCGTCACGCCGCCTGCTGTTTCCGTAAAAATACCTTCCGTCCTGGCAAGTAATTTAATGCCCTCCACAAGTTCGTCATCCGTCACATCTTCTGCCCATCCGCCGGACACATTAATTGACTTCACGGAATAATAGCCGTCGGCCGGATTGCCAATCGCTATTGACTGCGCAATGGTCTTGGGCTTTACGGGTTTTATCACATCGGTTTCAGCTTTAACGGCCGTGGTTATCGGCGAACTGCCGCTGGCCTGTGCGCCGTGCAGCTTGGTATCCGCACTATCAATAAGTCCCAGTTTGACGAACTCCTTGATGGACTTTTCTATCTTTGTAATCAAAGACCCACCTGCCATCGGAACAACAATGTGCTTCGGCGCCTTCCAGCCAAGCTGCTCCAGAATCTCATATCCATAAGTCTTTGAGCCTTCTCCATAGTATGGCCTCAGATTCACGTTTACAATAGCCCATCCGTATTTGTCGGCAATCTCTGAGCAGAGCTTGTTGACATTATCATAATTTCCTCTGACTTTTATCACATTCGTACCATAAATCAGTGTTCCAACGATCTTACCCTGTTCAAGGTCGGCGGGCATGATGATGTAACTCTCAAGCCCTGCCTGTACCGCTTGGGCGGCGACTGCATTTCCCAGGTTCCCTGTGGTGGCGCATCCCACCGTTTTATAACCGAATTCCTTTGCCTTTGTCAGGGCAGTGGAGACGACCCTGTCCTTAAACGAAAAGGTGGGATAATTTACTGAATCGTTCTTCACGTATAATTCTTTTACCCCAAGGACTCTTGCAAGGTTGTTTGCCCTGACGAGGGGCGTAAAGCCCACTTGCGCGCCCACCGTCGGTTCACCGTCAACGGGAAGCAGTTCCTGATAACGCCACATCGTCTTGCCGCGGGATTCGATCAGTTTTCTGGTCAGCACCTTTTTGATTCCGTCGTAATCATAGTCGACTTCCAGAGGACCGAAACAGAAGCTACACACGTGCAGCGGCTCTTTTGGATACGGTTTTCCGCACTCACGGCATTTCAGACCTTTTACAAATCCCATCTATTTTGCCTCCATTCATTTAATAATCAGGACACGGATTTTCACAGATGTCATTCCAGCGAAAGCAGGAATCCAGTCAATCTATGTTCATCCGCATCCAAACTATTCAGCAAATAAAAAAGCCTCTTTCTATTTTACATAAGATAGGAAGAGGCTTTTCCATGTCCCTATCTTATCTTTTCCCAATATATGAGACAGGAATTAGCACCTGCATCTTGCCCAAATAATGCGCTGGACAAGACCGGTTGCTGTGGCTTCATAGGGGCCAGTCCCTCTGCCACTCTAGATAAGACGAACAAATTTTATTGAATTGTAACGAAAAATATAGGCACTGTCAATTGCTAATTTAAGCTGTTGATAACAATGCCGGTAATTAACTTCGGATAAAAATA
>VGXX01000176.1 GCA_016873155.1 Planctomycetota bacterium
CGGCATTTTTAACACAGGCTATGGAATATTTTGGTTCCTGGGCAGCGCATTTATGGGGATTCTCTACGACATCTCCCTTATATACCTTATCACATTCTCCGTCTTAGCGCAGCTTGCCTCAATCCCCTTGCTTTTATTGGTCAGGAGAAAACCAGGATAATTCCATATTAATTTATCAAGTCTATGTTCCTGATGGAATATACTGCTAAACTTCTCCCTACCCTGACAGCAGGCTAATCCTCATATGGTCCGAGGAATCGTTCACCGTTAAAATGGATCAAATGTGTAGGGGTTTCAGCAATCCAGACTTCTGTTTCCCAAGAAATTTCGTCGAGATATTTTATCATGGACTTTCGATCAAGAAAAGCCGTTACATACACTATGCCAGCTTTTGATCCGGCAAACAGCGCTTTTAATTCTTGCCTACGCTTCGGGTTTACTGGGCCGTGGCTGGTAACTGCTTCTATCAGAACAAGCCAGTTCTTCTCAAAGTAATGTACCACGACGTCCGGCATCTTTCCATGTTCTTCTATCTCGATGGACAACTCCTCAAGCGCATCGGAATCGAAATATGCCCATTTCATCTCCGTATCGCCAACGTATATCACACGTCCCCCTGGGGTAAAAAGTGGACAAAAATCATCTATGATCTTTTTAATCAATACATTCTGGCCACCAGGTGAAAGACTAATATCTTGACCATTTGATAGTTTAACAGGAATCCGGCACATATCTCGCTCTCGTGCATAGAGCTTCTTCAATGTCTTGACCGCACGCAGATATGAGCGCAAATGGCTACCCCAGCTTGGCTTTCCAAACTCCCGAAGCAGTTTCAATGCGGACGGCTCTATCTGATAGACCGCTTTGGGACTATTTGTGGGTCTCAAAGGCTTGTCAGGATTAGGCACAATCATCCCTGCCTGCATAAATTGATGAACCGTCTGCCGGCGTACCGTCTCCCTGGTATTTGGCGCGTATCGCTTGCCATAATGCACAGCAAAGAATTCCATCATGGGTGTAATGCCAATTAATGGGTCGCTTGCACTCTCCCACGCATCGTCAGGCTTGAGGTTCAACAGCGAAAGAAGTGTCAATGCTGAACGCTCATTCTGCTGCTGCCGGGGAAAACCAAGCATTTTTAATATTTCCAGTGCTTCCTTGATTTTTCGTTCGGCTTTCTTTGTGTCGATTTTTTTAGCCATTGATAATACATTCCTTTTCCAATATCTCGTCTACCGTTGCCTGATCGGGCATTTGATGTTTTACGTGAGCACCGAGCCTTAGCAATTGATCGTGAGAAGGATAACGCATCTTTCTCAGGTCAGTGGCGTTGATCTGTGTATGTCCGCTGAAAAGACGGAAGTACTGATCAAAGAGCGAAGAATTTAGATATAAAGCCAGCCCTCTCGCCAAATTCGCCGATAAGCCTCTGCCCTTCGCATGGAAATAATTGAGATGGTTCTCAAACCCGACAAGCGCAGCTTCAACCCTGTTGGGATCATATATTGCAGACACGACACGGCGCGGCTCCTCCTTTGCTGAGAAACGCTTTGTGAGGACGTAGTATCCTGCTGGCAACAGTAAATCCTTTGTCTGTGGGGAGACTGCAATAGCGTTTGGCTTTTTTCCTGATTCAGAGGGCCAACTTACGAAGCCAGACACAAAGTGACAAGGATATATAAGCGGAGCAGCCCCCTCTTCCGGTAAAGAGCGGAGGTATTCCTGAGCGCGAAAGTCCACAACTCTTCCTGTTGAGACGTCCACCCCAAGTATGACAAGTGAAGTCGTAAATGTTTCCATTTTCTCCATCAGGTGGTTGTCGGTATTATTCAATACAAGATGAATGAAGGCATCACGATCGCCTGGTGAAATTACTTGATCATATGGAACAGAGCAACTCCTTGATTTGTCAAAGTCCGCACCTTCGGACGACGAGACTATTAATCGCTCCGGTTTTCGTCCACCACGAATCATATGGTAAATTACATTTTCCTGAAGCACATCGTCATCCCTGAATGCCTTCTTGCGTGACCCGAACACATGAATACGATGTATACTCATCATATTCAGCAGATTAATTCTAAAACGGCGGAAATACGGCCCATTGCAGAAGCTTCGGGGCGTAATCGCCACCAATTCTCCTCCAGGCTCAAGTAATTTAGCTGACAGCCATACAAATGCAGCATAAAGATTTGACACCTCAAACCCCGCAGAATCGAGCAATCGGCGTGTTGCCGATTCCCCTCTGATCTTTTTGTAAGGTGGGTTGAGTATTACATGAGTGAAATGCTCCCTATGAACAGCAAACATGCCTTCTTCTATCTGCGCTATAGCCGACGCAATAAAGTCTTCCGCCCGTATTTCTCCCTGAAAGGAAATATTGGCTTTGTGGCAGATCGATTTGCACCATTCCATTGTTTCTTTCAAGTACGGCAATATCTTCTGGTCGTTCTCGTATGCAACCACATGAATCGAAAGCGGGCGATGATTCCCTGAAACCATTGCCTCTACGCACGCCGCAAACAGAGCCCCAACCCCGGCGCCAGCGTCCAGGATTCGCACGTGTTCCCTCTGACGCTCAAACAATGATGCCATAAACCGCGCAATCCTGGCAGGTGTCAGGAACTGGCCAATCCTTGAACGTTCAAGCCGGCAGCTACTGCCGTTCACTGACTTGCGAACAATATCAAGAATGCTTGTTAATTCAACCATCATATAATAACGGGGGTGAAAGTCTTTTGTGAATTCTTGAAACAATTGAAGTAAATTTGTTAATGTGAAAGATTTGAACCCGTATTTCACTCCTAACAAAATGCAATAGGTGACTCCATTAAATTAAATGGAACTCATTCATCACGCGCTTTTCAAAACAGTAAGAAATATGTCTTCCGTACTCTCTCCGCTTCCATCATATCCAGATGCGATCAATGTTTCTGCTCCGAAGTCGATAGTACCGTGAAATGAACCGGTAAGCACTATTTGATCCGTCGGTAAGAACGCTCCTTTTACCAAGAACTGTTGCCTTTCATCTCCATATTGTTCGGCCAAACAAATGGTGCCGTCACTGGTCACTTGCAACACAAATATGTCAAATCCGCCCGCGCTAACTAATACTTTATCACCGAAGCCGGCAGATCCACCAAAATAACCTGTTAGCAGAATGTCTCCTTTAGAATTGAGTGCGAGATTGCTTGAAAAAACTGAATCACCAAATGTTCTGCTCCAACATAATATCCCAGAAGGTGTATATTGTGCTAATAGTGTAACGGCATCCCCCTCGATTTTTGTAACACTTTTCAAATGTTTCTGGACACCTCTGATGATACCTGATGCATATATATATCCTTCATTATCGAAGGTAATGGCAGACCCTTGTTGTACCGATGGCTCTCCGAATGTTTTTGCCCATAAAACGTTACCTAATGCATCAAGTTTCAGGATATATCCCATATATTCTTCATTCGTGCCCGCTGATAATCGAAAAACATCGAAATCAATTACACCCTTAAAAATCCCTGTGAGAGCAATTTCTCCATTGAGATTAACTGATATATCACGTGTTTGTTGCTCATAAGGCCCTCCAAATCGTTTGCTCCATAAATGTTCGCCATCCTGTGAAAATGATGCAACAAATATGTCGGTTTGAGCACTCTGACTCTCGATTGTTGCTCCTCCAAAATTAATTGACCCTTGGAAACGACCGGTAATTATGATGTTTCCATTTTTGGCTACAGTGTGGCATTCAGGAACATGGTACCTATCGTCTCCAAAACACTTACTCCACAAGTGTTCACCATCAAAGTCTAACTTTGTAAGTGCCACATTGTACCTGCCACGACTGATTAATGGTTTTCCACCGAAATCAATCTGTCCTGTAAAGGTACTTGTCAGTATGATACTGCCTTTGCTATCAGTGTGAGCTGCAACACCAACTTGCTCTCCAGAATTTCCATAACTCCTACTCCACAGATGGCGACATTCACTATTAAACTTAGCGAGGAAAATATTACGATCACCAGAAGCACGAAGAACACCACCGCCGAAATCGACACTTCCCCAAAACGATCCTGTAATTACGATATTACCTTGACCGTCTATGCCCAGCCCATAGGCAAGCTGGCGTTCTTCATCTCCAAATCGCCTACAGTATGTTGAAACTAGTCGCCTATTTTTATCCGATTTTTTTTGATTTTCATCTATTTTGGCTTCTGGATAAAATAAAGTTTTTAACTTTTTAATGCCATCACTATATGATGGGAAGAGATCGACAAAATTAAGATCAAGAAGTTTGGAGTTCGATGGCATACAGTTTTCTGTCCTTACAGGTATGACAAAGATATGGTGCTCAGGAACTTCTTCTAGTACCTCAAGGGCTTGATGTAATTCCTTTTGTACAAAACCCTTTTTGTCAACGGATGTCTTTGAAATAACCGCCAGGAAATATTTACACTCTTTAATAGCTTTACTAATAGCCGTTTTCCATTTTTCGCCAGGTCTTAAGTTTTTGTTATCAAACCATACCTCGACACCAATGGAAATAAGTTCAATGTAGATTCTTTGCGCAATTTCAATATCTTCTCTGGCGTAACTAAGAAAAACATGATTTGCCATTGTAATATTTCCTTAAAGACAAGGCTCTAACAAGGATTTGCCTGTATGCAGTCTTTTATTGCGGCTATTATGAAATTTATGTTGTAAATGTATAATAAAATAGGCTATTCTGTCGACAAGGATTTAACGTCCGTGAATTTAAATCTTGTAGTGACAATTCATGAAGTGCCACTACATACAAATAGAAAAAATAATCACTAAAGGTCTACGGGGGCTATCGTATGAAGAAGTCAAAAAGTTCTGTTCCTAATTATTCCCACATTCTACTCATTATCCTCACCGCGAATGCGAACTTTTGTTTCCTCTACAATCCATAAATGCTGTTTTAAAGGCTCACGGTCAATAAAAGATAGAATACCCTGAAAAACTTTAATAACATGTTGTTTTGCCTGGCTACCGACTCTTAATACAATAATTCCAGAAAACTCTTGTGGTGGATATGTTCTAATGTCGGAGAAGTCTGTATCTAAAGTAACAAGAACGCGATTTTCGTCTTTACAGATATTTACAAGAGCAGAATCTATAACACCCTTCAAGTGTTGTTCATTAAGGGTTTTTGCATCATGCCCGGCGCTAATAAGCATTTCTGCGATTTCAGTAGGCATGTTTTCATCTATCTTGAAGTGCATAGGTTTTACACTTTCACAGACACAAGTCTTTCACGGGATAATTCAGCTGCATAAACTAATGCCGCCTTAATATCATCGGAATTTAGTGACGGATAACTCTTTAAAATTTCTTCTTTGCTGACTCCATCTGCTAAATTTTCAAGTATAATTGAAACCATTATACGTGTTCCTTTAATACAGGCTTTCCCATGACATACAGACCGATCTACTGTTATTCTTTCTCTCCAATCCATTTTTAGTCCCCTTAAATAAAGAATTTTTACATATTCTTTCAGCCTGCCGAACTTATCCAATGAGGATTTCGTCTCATATTCAAAATCGCTTCTTTTGAAAGAAATACTTCCATTACTTTCATTGATGACGGATGCCTTTTAAATCCTCCAAAGAAATATACTCTGCTTCACCTTTTTCAATTTTCTTTTTTCTTTCCTAGAGAATGTCTTTGTGCCATTCCGGAGATTCGATTTCTTCTTTATTGCATAATGAGTCCCATAACTTTTCCAGTGCTTGTAAACGTTCAATGGTAGACATTTTCTCTATTTCGGTTAAAAACATAATCACCTCCTTATTTATTGAGAGATAACATAGATTATACCGTTTAAAAGCAGTGATAAATCACAGACATTACTGATTTTCTTGTTGTAAATGTATAATAAAATAGGCTATTCTGTCAACAAGGATTTAATGTCCGTGAATTTCAAACTTTTGTGATTCCCCTCTAAAAAGAGGGGATAAAGGGGTGTGTAAAAAATGCCTTTAACACACCCCCGGCCCCTCTTTTTAGAGGGGAGCTTAAAAGTCGCTGCCAAAGGCAGCCTAAGATAAGGGTAGGTAATAGATATATTGCGTAATTGTAATTTAGGAAATACCCTTAAGGATACATTTATTTTAAATAGCAGCAGATGCCAGCCTGAAGTTAACGAGGGCAGCAATATTTCTAAATCGCTGATTGTAATCAATGA
>VGXX01000177.1 GCA_016873155.1 Planctomycetota bacterium
ACAACCCCATTTTATCTCTGATAGCTCCGGTAAAAGCCCCTTTCACGTGTCCAAACAGTTCGCTTTCCTGTAAGTTTTCAGGCAACGCACCGCAGTTAATCACCACAAATGGGCCGTCTTTCCGGGGACTATTGTAATGAACTGCCCTGGCAATCAATTCTTTCCCTGTCCCGCTCTCGCCTGTCACAAGAACTGTACTCTCCGTACGGCACACATGCGAAGTGATTTTCAGCACCTCTAACATCGCATTTGAATTGCCCACAATACCCTCAAATTTATATTTATCCCTGATTTCCCCTTCAAGATATCTGACCCTGTCTTTCAGCATCTTCTTTTCAATTGCCTTCTTTGCAGCTTTCAGGATTTCCTGGTGACGGAAAGGTTTGGTTACATAATCATACGCACCATCCCGAATCGCCTGAACAGCCGTGCTGATGGTACCGTAGGCCGTAATGAGCACCACCTCAGTGGATGAATTTGCATTCTTCACTGCCTTGAGCACTTCCAGGCCATCCACCTTTTTCATCTTCAGGTCTGTAACAACCAGGTCATATACATTATTACTATTCAACCTCTGAATAGCCTCTTCCCCGCTAGCAACACCCTCAACCTGATATCCCTCGTCCTTAAATGCAATCACGAGAGATTCTCTCATGGCATCCTGATCTTCCACAACAAGAATTTTACCGTCTTCCATATTCCCGATTATCCCACTAAAAGGTTATTCTAAACTGCTAATTTTTCGTTTCCAACGGGCAGCTTGATATAAAATGTCGTCCCTTTCCCTTCTTTACTTTTAATATCAACCGTTCCTCCATGGTCATCGATAATACGCTGAACCATTGGAAGTCCCAAACCGGTACCTTCTGATTTCGTAGTATAAAAAGGTTCAAATATCTTGTCCAACACATGGGATGGTATGCCTGACCCGGTATCCGATATCACGATTTCTACAGCGTCCCTTAAAAATAAAGTTGCTTTTCTAGCCATTATCCTGATCTGTCCGCCGTCAGGCATGGCATCCAAAGAATTTACAAACAGGTTCCACAATACCTGGTGAATTAAATCCGTATCAATGTAAACTTTTGGCAATATGCTCTCGTAGGTTTCCTTTATTTCTATCTTGTCCGTAAACCGGTTATCTTGCTCTAACAGGAAAATGGTATTTTTAATCACTTCACGAATATCATGTAAAGAGAAGTATGGTTCTCTCGGATGGGCAAAGGTCAGGAAATCTTTGATAATCCTGTCCAGTCTCTCAGACTGTCCTACAATCATCTCCAATAAATCCTTATCCTGGCCTGTCAATTTTAAATGGGTATCCAGAATTCCTACGGAATTGCATATCGCCCCCAAGGGATTTCGTATCTCATGGGCAATCGCCGCGGCAAGCTCGCCCATCGAAGCCAATTTTTCTGACCGACGCACCTGCTCCTCCATCTTCTTTCTTTCCGTAACATCCCGCACAAACGCCCTCGCGCAGATGCATTCCCCTGTTTTGTTATTATAAAGAGCTGTGCCGTTGATTTCGACGTTGATTTCCTTTCCCGATTTTGTCAAAAACACGGTTTCTAATTCACTGCTTCCCGTCACTATAATATGTTTAAAATGTCTCTTTATTTCCTCTCTGCGGTCATCCGGGACAATATCCTCAAGCATCATCTGTCTCATTTCTTCCAGGGAATATCCTAATTTATTTAACTCCGTCTTATTTACGTTAATAAACTTTCTTTCGGGACTGATCTCGTGAATCATTTCGGGTGCATTTTCTACCAAATCCCTATATTTTTTTTCTGACTCCCGTATGGATACAAAAAGCCTCGTATTTTCGATTGCGATGGCTAATTGCGGCGTAATTTGATTCAACAAATCAAAATGTATTTCTGTAAAGGCATTCTTCTTTTTGCTCCCCAGGGTAATCGTTCCAATGGGGGTTCCTTTTGAATTCAAGGGAAAGCAGAGATAAGAGCATATCCCTTTTTTGTATAATTCCTGGTCGATCGTATACTTCCCGCCAAGCGTATCTGTGACAAGCACAGGTTCGCCACTTTTAACGGCTAAACTCTGCGCCAGTGCATGAAATGGGTACTGGCTGGTATTCAGCCAATCCATCGATAATACTCCCTCAACAATATTGGAATCCTCGGTAATTTCCGCGCCATCTACAAGACACGCCACGCCTAACCAGGTAAAATCGACGATACGTTTCAACTCCAGATAAATATTCTTGTAAACTTCTTTAATGTCCAGACCCGAGGCAATCAACTTATTAACATTATTTACAATCTCCTTTTCCAGCGCCACCAATTTTTCTTTCGTGATATCTTTTGATATTACCACAAAACCAATGGGACGGCCATTTTCATCGTGTCGTGATGTAAAAGTAACATGCACCGGAAAGACCTCGCCGTTCTTTCTTCTTCTCACCACTTCTCCTTCATATCGACCTGTCCGGCGCGCCACCTCTAAGATGCGATCCACCTTTTCTGACCTCACATCTTCTTCTGTATGAAGAATCCGGACGTTGGCATTTCCAACCACTTCTTCAGGACTATAGCCATACATGAGACTCGCCCCTTTATTGAATGCAAGGATATTGCCGTTCAAATCTTCTGCAATAATCGAATATTCGGTAGAACCTGCCAGGATACTATTCAAAAAATTCGTCGTTGACTGTAATTCAAGGGTTCTTTCTCTTACAATATTCTCAAGATTTGTCGTATATCTTGTTAATTTAATCGTTTTTTCTTCAAGAGATTCTGCCATCACATTGAACGCCTTAGCCAGTCCGCTAATCTCGTCACTCTTGCCGCTATCTTTTACCCGCTGACCCAGATCGCCGCTGGTAATCTTTTTTGTTGCATCGGTTATATTCAAGATCGGGGCAGAAATCCTTCTTCCAAAATAAAATGCAACCAGTATTAAAGGGAATGCCAATAACAATAGCGCAGAAAGAACAAACTTTTTCAAACTGTGCGCCGCTCCGTATCCTTCCCGGATATCAATCTGCGCTAGTAAACCACAATCATACTCTGGAACCCAACACCATGCGCCCAGGACTTTATTCCCGTCGTAATTTATATATCCTTCCGTATTGTATCCATCTTTACCACTCAGACACTTTTGAGCGCCATTGGTAAGCTTTCCTGTGTGTGGATTTATTATCTTCAACTCTAATGTTGTCCTGTGCTGAATTATGCCTTTCTTTCTCAGCTCATCTGCAAACCGCGACTCCGTAAGCATAATACCTTCCCTGTTAACGAGAAACGTTTCTCCTGTCTTTCCCAATTTTGCACTCTTCATAATTGTGCTGAGATGCACTGTATCCATTCTCAGAATGACTGCTCCAACGATAAAATTGTCGGTATCCATCAGTGGAGCGGATATAAACATCACCGGAGATCCAGCGTCACCTTTTTTGTTTTCACCTTCATTCCGGACAAAATACTGTATCCTCGATATAAAAACGTGTCCGTTCAACGCCTCTCTGCAATAATCACGACTTATAAGATTGGAACCAACCCATTCCTTTCCGGTAGCCGCAAGTACTGTCCCCTCACGGGAAGTAACATACACGTCCTCATATTTGTGTTCCGCTCTGAGCATTTCGATATAATCATTCAACTTTAAGAAATTATTAACCCTTTCATTTATGCTTTGTCCCAGCACAGCAGAAATGTTTCTACTAACGACTTTTGCGTCGTGCTTTCTTTCATCAAGCCACATTTTTACGATCTCGGTCTGTTTTTGTTTCACGCCCTCCAGGTTGCTTATCAAAGCCTCTTCCAAATCCTTTTGCGCCTTGGGAAATGCCATAAAACGCAACAACAATAACGGCGTAAACGAGCATAATAGCAGGATCAGTATTAACCTGTTTTTAATTGATTTGAATGACAACATTTTCTTTATCATTTTACTTAGTCAAGCTGGAAATTATTTTATGCGCGTAATATAAAGCAATCCGTCTGCTAAAGAATAATTATAGGGGAAGGGGCACAATTCCTGACTTAATCGTCCAATAATATAATGATACATCTCCCCGGCTTCTTCAGGAGACATCCCTTGCTCCACCTCAAAGAAATAACCCAATCCCAGGTCTTCCCCCCTGGGAGACATGATACTTCTTAGCCCATATTCTGAAGGACTGTGGGTCACCGGAGAATCCTTTTCCATTCCAAAAAGAGAAGGCAAGCAGGAAAAACCCGGAGAATTCAGATATTCTTTATGAAGCACAAAATCAAGCGTCTCCAAGGCCTCTTTTTCCGTTTCTGTTGGAAACCCGACGATTATATAGAGATGAAACGCAATACCCACTTTTAAACACGCATCCAGCACCCTTTTTACGATATCGGTCTTTATCCCCTTTTTCATTAAATCCAGCACACGTTGATTATATGATTCTAAACCAAACACCAGCTTTCGACATCCTGACTCGTGCATCTTTTCCAACAAATCGTCATCGAGAGAATTCTCAAATCGCACCCCGCCCATCCATTTTATATCCCATCGCTTTTCCAACAGACCCTGAGATATCTCCCTCAATTTGTTAATAGGAACGGATTCATCCGTAAAGAAGAAGTACGGCGTGTTGTATTTTTGAGAGAGTGTCGAAATATCCTCCATAAGGAGTTCCGTCCGACGCAAGCGAAAACTCCTGTGGTCAAGATGCAGATTGCAAAAGGAACACTTCGAATAATAACACCCCCTTGATGTCTGAACGGGTAAAACGGAGGCGGGCGTGTGGTAAAGTTTTAAAGGAAAACCGTCAAAGTCAGGCGTCGGCAGTTTGTTTAAATCTTCCGTATAAAACGGTTCATTGATCTTTGTAACGCCGTTCTCCCGATAAATCAGATTAGGCACCCTTTTAAAATCCCTCTGGCCATCCAGTTGTCCAGCCAGTTCCAGGAGGGCATGCTCACCCTCAAAAACAATAAAGCTATCCACCATCGAAAATAGATCATCTACTTTTTTTATATTTTCAATAAGCTTTGTAAAGACGCTGCCGCCTACGGTAATGTGAGTTTCCTTGTTCTGACTCTTTATTAACTTTGCGAGAGTTAGTCCCGGAATGATCTGAGAAGTGTTGGTAATGGAAATTCCCACCAGATTCGGCGAAAATTCAAGGATGGAAGAAAGAATGTGCTTCTTGTAAAGACTGAGGAAGATGTTTTCCTCCGCATCGTCCAGCGCCTTAAAAATATCGCGGGATGAATACACGGAATACCGCATGTCATTGCTGACCGACGTCATTGACGAAGGATAATACAACGCAGACATATATCTCAGCGCTTCATTGATGATATGAACGCTCTCCATGTACTTATCGAGGTCATAAAAACCCTCTGACCTCAAGGTGTTTTTCGCCGTTTCCACCTTATCCATTATTGCAGGGATTGATTCCACAGCGTCAACCATGGCCTGGTATTTTTCCTGATACTGTGAAGAATGAACGGATGTACTGTCCAAACTTTTTAATTTGCTGATGATCCCCTGATAAAACTCACTGCATTCCTTCCTGGTAAGGAGCATATCCAGCAACTCAATATTCAAATCTCTCTGTCGAACTTCGGAAATACCGTTTTGTCTTAAGAATGCAGTTAAGGAGGGCAGGCTGAGATAAGGCTGCGAAGGATGCCAGGATGGGGGAAACAACAACAATACCTTCATTCTTTCACCTTTTTTTCTCCGCCTCCGCTTTCCCAAGAGATTTAACCTTCGGCGGCATGATCGAATCCAGATGCAATGCCTCCCTGCCTGCAAGGACGTCCATTTGCTTCTGCGCCTGTATCTTTACCGGCAAACCATATATCTTAATGAATCCCAGGGATGCGGCATGATCAAAGGTGTCTTCTTTCTGATAAGTAGCAAGTTTTTCACTATAGAGCGACAATGGTGATTTACGCCCCACCACGGTGCATGTCCCTTTCGACAACCTCACGCGGACTGTCCCTGTTATAATACGCTGACTGCTTAACACGTATGCCACCAAATCCTGATGGAAAGCGGAAAACCAAAGCCCATTATAAATCAGGTCGGCATAATGGGCAGACACAATGTCCTTAAAACGCAGGGCATCCTTTGTCATAATCATACCTTC
>VGXX01000178.1 GCA_016873155.1 Planctomycetota bacterium
GATTTCCACCCAGATAAAACCAACAAAAACGCTGCAATGCGAATCCCAATCCACGCACCTGAAATATTCTCTGCCATCTCTAAAAGACGCTGTCTCGTTATTTCTGCATTCGTTATTTTTAATACTTTCATTTGCTTCCTCCCGATTTATTATGCAAAATAATCGGGATTTAGTATATACTTCTATCATCTCTTATGTCAACTTATTTATTGCGTTTACTATATACATAAATACGTTGAAACAAACAACTGTAAATTGTCTTGCATCGCTTAACAATTAAAGTAAAATCATACAAGATTACCTTATACTTAAACGGCTGGTATTTTTATGAAATACATTGACGAGTTCAGGAATGGAACTATTGCAATCAACCTGTCCGGGAAAATTGCTGATCTTGTCAGGGGTCTCGATACGATTACCCTTATGGAGGTATGCGGCAGTCATACCATGAACATATACCGTTACGGACTGAAAAAGATGCTTCCATCAAATATACGATTGTTATCAGGACCCGGATGCCCAGTTTGTGTTACGCCTACCAGCTATATAGACACTGCTATTGCTATATCACAAAAATATTCTCAAGAAGTACTGATAACCACGTTCGGCGATTTGTTTCGTGCGCCAGGTTCTACATCAAGCCTCGAAAAGGAAAAGGCAAGAGGCGCTTCTGTTATTGTCGTGTACTCAACGCTTGATGCGCTGGAAGTAGCCAAAAAAAATGCCGGGAAAAAGGTCGTATTCCTGGGCATTGGTTTTGAAACCACCACTCCAACGATTGCCGCTTCTATTATTGAGGCAGAGAAGAGGAATTTGATAAATTACTTTGTGCTAACTTCTCATAAAGTAATGCCTCCGGTAATGGAAGCTTTACTGAGGGATAAAGAGTTAGATTTAGATGGCTTTTTGTGTCCCGCACATGTGAGCACCATTATAGGATCAAAACCTTATGAGTTTATCGCGAGGGATTTTCGTATTCCATGCGTAATCGCCGGTTTTGAGCCGCTTGATATCTTACAAGGCATTTACATATTGCTCGAACAAATCACGAGAAAGGAGTCCAGCGTCAGGATTCAGTACTCCAGGGTGGCAAAATACGAGGGAAACCCAACGGCTTTAGCATTATTGGACAGGGTATTTGAGCCATGCGATGCGGAGTGGAGGGGACTTGGAATCATCCCCGGGAGCGGACTTAAATTGAGAGGTCAATACGAAAGATTTGATGCCAGTGTTGTATTTCAAATTTCAGACTTCGTCGTGAGTGATCAGTCGAACGATTTCGGATTTCAGATTGATACCGCAATCCGCAATCCGCAATCCGCAATTAACGGATGTATGTGCGGAGATATTCTCAGGGGGGTAAAATTACCAACGGATTGCAAACTCTTCGGAAAGGTTTGTAATCCTGAAAATCCAGTGGGGGCGTGTATGGTCTCCAGTGAGGGGACATGTGCGGCATGGTATAAATACGGTGAAAACTAATCTGTGCAAATCAGAACAAATCATATATGAAAAATGACAAAATAACCCTTGCTCATGGCAGTGGTGGAAAATTAACCCATGAGCTTGTAAAACAACTCTTCTTGCCAAGTTTCAACAACAAGGCGCTTTCTCAATTAGGCGATTCCGCAATTTTACCTATACACGGGATGAGGATAGCATTTACAACTGACTCATTCGTGGTCAAGCCCCTATTTTTCCCTGGAGGCGATATTGGAAGCCTTGCAGTAAACGGTACCATAAACGACCTTGCTGTTGTGGGTGCAGAGCCAATGTTCCTCTCTGCCGGTTTTATTATAGAAGAAGGGTTTGGGTTATCGCTTCTTGAGAAGGTTGTAAACTCTATGAAAGAGGCGGCCACGCTTGCTGGCGTAGAAATTGTAACTGGAGATACAAAAGTCGTTGAGAAAGGCAGTGTTGATGGACTTTACATGAATACATGTGGTATAGGTATTGTTAACAATGGAATAAATCTGGCCACCTCTTTGATAGAAATAGGGGATAAGATAATCATTAGCGGTACGATTGGCGATCATGGAATGGCCGTGCTTTCAGAGAGGGAATCGCTGGGCTTCAATTCACAAATAACAAGCGATTGCGCCCCCCTTTCCGGCACAATCAAGAAAATACTTGCTTCAGGCGCTCGCATAAAATTTATGAGAGACCCAACCAGAGGAGGCCTTGCAACGACATTAAATGAGATTGTAAATACTCAAAAATATGGTATCGTAATTGAAGAACAAGCCATTCCAATCAATGATGGTGTGAGGGCATTATGTGAGATACTTGGTTACGACCCTCTGTACATTGCAAATGAAGGGAAAGTAGTGATTGTTGTCTCTGCACATGATGCCGATAAGGTGTGTGAAATACTCAAGGAAGATAGCTTGGGCAGAGATGCGGC
Organism: Planctomycetota bacterium; assembly: GCA_016873155.1. Taxonomy (GTDB): domain Bacteria; phylum Planctomycetota; class Brocadiia; order Brocadiales; family Brocadiaceae; genus Wunengus. Next base: position 2,405 of record VGXX01000178.1, read on the forward strand.
AATCATCGGAGAAGTAGTTATTGAACCAAAAGGCAAGGTGTGTCTGAAAACCGTAATTGGCGGGACAAGGGTTATTGATATGCTTGTGGGTGATCAACTACCGAGAATCTGTTAATAATAAACAAATAGAGGGAGAAAAAAACCGCATGAAGTATAGCATGGTTGGAATATTTGGCGTTTTTGTTTTATTTATAACCTTAGTAATTTCTAGTTCAAAGCTGTATGCAGAAGGCAGTGAAAAGGAATCGGGGTGGGCAATTGGTGCGGAGAACAAAAAAACATTCTATGTCGCTCACTGGACACATACCCCAGAATATTGTCCGGGCAGGAGCGGAGACGGCGCAAAAATGCTCAATAAGTTCTGGGAAGGGAGAAAAAAGGCCGAAGAAAAGGGGATCAGGATACTCGGCGCGTATGTTACGGTTACAGAACATGACTATTTCATAATCTTTGAGGCAAATGACTATAGCGCAGCAGTTGAATTCTTTCTTCCGCTCGTACCAAGCCAGACAGGGAAGATCGTCCCTGTGCTTACCATGGACGACTGGTTAAAAATAATGCCAAAATAATGAATATAGCTTTACATTCTTTTAATTTCATGTGCAGGAATTTCTGAGTTGAATTGCGAACTTTAGTTTGCTAGGATGTGAGCGAACTGAAGTTCGCGCTACATTGAAAAAAATACGCAAGAAAAGGATACAATGAATATAGCCATTTTAGAGAATGATCATCTTCAGACACTAATTGATGTTTTGCGCAAAAGAGGCTATCAGGTTATTGGCCCCACCCTCGGAGAGGGCGCTATCGTATACGACGATCTGAACTCTACCGCAAATCTGCCTATCGGATGGACAGATGAACAGGATGGCGGTATCTATCGCCTCAAAAAGCGAAATGACAAGGCGCTCTTTGGTTATAATGTTGGTCCACACTCATGGAAAAAGTATTTGCTTCCCTCTGAATTACGCCTGTGGAAGATCAAACGCAACGGTGGTTCCTTTCAAATTGTAACAGAGAATGAAGCTGCCCGGAAATTTGCCTTTGTTGGTGTCCGTTCATGTGATATACACGCCATTTTGATTCAGGACAAGGTTTTTATGAACGGTCAATACATTGACCAGCATTATACATCACAGCGTAAAGATACCTTTATCGTAGCCGTTAATTGTGGAAAAGCCGGAGGAACGTGTTTCTGTGTATCGATGAACACGGGTCCTAAAGCGACCTTTGGTTTTGATCTTGCCATGACTGAGATTATAGAAGGCAAAAACCACTATTTTTTGGTAGAAACAGGCACTGAACTGGGTGCAGAAATATTTCGGGAAATTCCACATAAAGAAGCGAGTGAAAAAGAAAAATGCGCCGCTGATGATGTCCTGAAAAAAACAGCGGAACAAATGGGGCGCAGCATGGACACTGCGAATATCAAAAACTTATTCTACAGGAATTATGAACACCCCCGTTGGAATAATGTGGCAGAACGCTGTCTGACCTGCGCCAACTGTACTATGGTATGTCCAACTTGTTTTTGCACGACCGTAGAGGACGTGACTGACCTGACGGGTGAACACGCCGAGCGATGGAGGAAATTGGATTCTTGCTTTACCATGGATTTCTCATATATTCACGGCGGTAGCGTTCGAGCCTCAACAAAATCTCGTTACCGCCATTGGATAACACACAAACTTGCCACCTGGATCGATCAATTCGGCACATCTGGTTGTGTTGGTTGTGGGCGTTGCATAACCTGGTGCCCTGTAGCGATTGATATTACCGAAGAAGTCCATGCAATTCGCGAAAGTGAAACTGTTATCGGAAAACAGAAAACCGTAGTAAAGGAGGACGTCCATGCAAACACTTGAACCTTATCTGGCAGAACATCCTTTTTTAAAAGGCCTTGATCCACGCCATCTCAATATTATTGTAGGCTGTGCATCGAATGTGAGCTTTGATGCGGAACAGTATATCCTCCACGAGGGTGAAGAAGCAGCCAGCTTTTACATCATTCACAAGGGTAAAGTAGCGTTAGAAATATTTACTTCCGACCGTGGTCCTATTACCATTCAAACAATAGGAGAAGGCGACGTGCTTGGCTGGTCATGGCTTATTCCGCCATATCATTGGCACTACGATGCGAGGGCCATCGAACCCACGAGCGCCATCGCCCTTGATGCGAAATGCCTGCGCGCCAAATGTGAAGAGGATCACGACCTCGGTTATGAATTGTTAAAGCGTTTCGCCCATGTTATTACCCAGAGACTTGAGGCAACACGGTTACAGCTTCTGGATGTCTATGGTGTTCATTGAATGAAGGATAAACAATGAAATCCTTTATCACCGAACCAATGATTCCGAAACCCTTTCGTATTCATCGAAAGTTGAAAGAAACACACGATACCTATACCATTGAACTCGAATCAACGAATGGGGCTGATGGATTTCCTTTTTCCGCTGGCCAGTTCAATATGTTATACGTTTTTGGAGTGGGTGAAGTACCAATTTCTATCAGTAGTGATCCGTCGATGCCAAAAATGCTTAAGCACACGGCGCGCTCGGTAGGAGCCGTAACGAAAGCTTTGCTTAAACTTAAAAGTGGAGACGTGCTGGGCGTTCGAGGCCCGTTTGGAAGCCGTTGGCCGGTTGAAGAAGCCGTTGGAAATGACGTTGTAATTGTGGCTGGGGGGATTGGATTGGCTCCGATGCGCCCGGTGCTCTACTCTTTCATTTCACACAGAGATAAATATGGCAAGATTATCCTGCTTTATGGCGCTAGAACACCTGAAGATTTACTATATAAACGAGAATTAGAACAATGGCGTGGGCGTTTTGATCTGGAAGTAAAGGTTATTGTTGATAGCGCCACCGGAAATTGGCGCGGTAATGTCGGAGTTGTTACGACGCTTATACCCAGAATACAATTTGATCCATTGCATACCATGGCAATGATCTGCGGTCCTGAGGTCATGATGCGCTACACGTTAAAGGAACTGCAAAGTCGCGGCATTAAAAATGAAAACATCTTTATTTCCATGGAACGTAATATGAAATGCGGAATTTGTCTTTGTGGTCACTGTCAGTTTGGCCCCAAATTCGTGTGCAAGGACGGACCGGTGTTTTGTTACGATCAGATTAAAGAACTTTTTGGAAAACGAGAAATTTGAATTACAACCACCGCAAAGACGCAAAAAACGCAGAGTAAAAGATAGAAGACTTAGAATTTAAACGTATATTACTTCAATATCTTAGTAGGGGTTGAAAATCTTCAACCCCTACATGTGGTATATACTGATATTCACTATGAAACGAAAACCAAAACTTGCTGTCTGGAAATTTGCATCGTGCGATGGCTGCCAGTTAAGCCTCCTGGACTGCGAAGATGAACTGCTCGCAGTGGTAGACAAAGTTGAAATTGCATATTTTCCTGAGGCTACCAGGGCAGTTGCAAAAGGTCCCTATGATATTTCCCTTGTTGAAGGATCGGTTACCACACAGCATGATGCGGAACGCATTCAAAAGATTCGCAAGATTTCAAAATTACTCATAACCATTGGCGCCTGTGCCACGGCAGGCGGTATTCAGGCATTACGAAATTTTAAGGATGTGAAAGAC
>VGXX01000179.1 GCA_016873155.1 Planctomycetota bacterium
TGACTTCGATATACTGCTTTTTACCGGACTTCTGTATTTCTGCCAGGAGTTTGATTGCCTTGCGCACTACCAAACCGTCTATCTCTCTCATTAGGCCAAAACGTTCGGCAACACTGATGAAACTGGCCGGTGGGATGAGTTTGCCATTTTCGTCTACCATGCACTGTCACGTACGGTTCTGCGAGAGGCTTGGGGGTGAAACTCCCCCTTGCCTACTCGGCGGTGAACTATTACTAAAAACTTAGTGCTTCAGTAAATTCTTCAGTAAACGCACTCCGTACCGGGTGTAGTTTTTTACTTCTTCAAGGCTTCTGATGTGGATGAGGGTGTTGGTGATATAACACGGGTTCATATACAATGACTTTAATGCCTTTTTGCGCATTTCGATGAGTTCTTCCTTAGTCACGTGAAGCGTGCCAATAGCAGGGTTGGAGAAATAAGTGTGTCCGACGGCCGATTCCTCCATGATCCCAAAATCTTTGGCAATCTCATAAAATTCCGTTCCTTCATAAGGTATCGCAATGTGTATTTCAGAAAAATTACAACTCAGATCTTTTGCAAGATTCAAGGTGTCCATGATCATTTCCCTTGTTTCCCACGGAAAACCGATTAAGTAGAAGCCATAGGTTTTGATCCCAAGCTTTTTACAGAGTTTTACGGCCTCGTGTGCCTGTATTTGGGTGGTACCTTTTTTAATCTGTTTTTGGATTTCATCATTTCCTGACTCGATTCCAAACGCCACCAGCCAGCACCCCGCCTTTTTCATCCAGGTGAGACGTTCTTCGTCAATTGTATTTACACGGCTATTTGCCACCCATGTAATGTCGAGCTTGCGGTCTATAATTTCTTTGCATAATTCGATCACTGATTTCTTGTTCAAGGTGAAAGTGTCGGCACGAAAGAAGAAGTTCCGTATGTGATATTTGTTTACGCACTCTTCAAGCTCTGCAACAACGTTACCTACGGATCGCTCCCGTAATTTCATACCGGAAATAAGGGGAGAGAGACAAAATATGCATTGCGAAGGACAGCCCCTGGAGGTCTGGATTGTAGCCTGCGGTTCGCTTGTATCGGGTCTTGTATAAAGGTAGTTTTTCATTAAGTCTCTTGCCGGAAATGGGATTTTATCGAGATTCGTCCAGAATGGTTCTGGCGCTGTTTGGATGACCTGGCCAGTATGGCTCTTGAATAAAATTCCCTTGACCTTATTTAAGTCTGATTCCTGCCTTTTTGCCAGAATCAGGTTGTTTATAATCGTTTCAGCCTCACCAACTATGGCGGCATCCATGACGTCATATACCGTCTCTTTCATGTCCTCCTTGTTACAAGTGAAAAAGTGTGCGCCTTTTGCAATGGTAAATATATTCGGGTTTATTGACTTCGCAATGGAAAAAGCCTTCATATCGTCTTTGATTGTGGGGGTGGTGATGCTCATTACCAGGAAGTCGGGCTGTATCGTTTTGAGGTCATTTTCAAAATGACTCCACAGTTTCTTCTCTGCGGGATAATCAGCGATAAATGGTATGACCCCGATTTGTCTCAGCATGGATGCGATGTATCCAAGGTCATTGGGCGGGCGGAGGGATGTGGCGCTGCCTCCATCCACCTCGGCCTGACACCTGTCTTCGCCGCGTTGGTAAAGGCCTACGGGGGGATTAAATAAAATGGCTTTTTCTAATTTCATAAAAACATTTGAAACCACAGATTTCGCAGATTACACAGATTTCCCTTGCGGGTTCAAATTAAGTGATATGGTGGGTTCGCTTCGCTTAATCCACCCTTACCGCTTCATAGCAATCAGTGTACGATGTAAATAAATACAACAGAAGAAATAACCCATAAGCATAAATTGATAATCATGGGTTTGTCGGTAAACATAATCTCGGTCGGACTCCCACCTTCTTCTTTTTGATGCACTAAATAAAGATACCGGAAAATACCATAAAGTACAAACGGTATTGTATAGATGAGTTTTGAAGTGCCCAGTTTTTCAACCGTATCTCTTGACATGGTATATAAGGCATAGCAGATTAGGGTGGATGCCGTAACAACGGCTATCATCTGATCCAGGAAGTAAGGGCTGTAGTGTTCTAAGACCTTTCTATGGCTTGTTGCGCTGTCTTCCAGCAGAATGAGTTCATGCCTTCTTTTACTGAAACCAAGAAATAGCGATAAAAGGATTGTGCACAGGATCAGCCACTGCGAGGCGACTACGGAGATGATGACCGCGCCACCCAGCACCCTCAACACAAATCCTGCGGCAATAGAGACGACGTCGATGATCACGATATTCTTTAAGTAAATACTGTACCCTATATTGAGCAAGAAGTAGGCAAGGACGATGAACCCAAACAAGATGTTCATGTAAAAGGCAAAGAAAAGACTGGCAAGGCAAACAAGAACGATTATCTTTACCGCCGTTTCTTTTCTTAGCTTTCCGGATGCAAGCGGTCGTTGTGACTTGGCAGGGTGCAGTTTGTCTTTTTCAAGGTCGATAAGGTCGTTGATCATGTATGTGCAGCCTGTAATCATACAGAAGATGATAAATCCGACAACGGCTTCGATGTCCTTTGATGGATTGAGCAGGTTTTTTGAAAACAGCAGGGCGGTAAATACAAAAAAGTTTTTTATCCACTGCTCTGGGCGCATGGATAAAAGGATATACTTAAGGATCATTTTATTTGCGTACGTGTAAGTTTTCCGCAACACCCCCCCCAGCCCCTCTTTTTAGAGGGGAGATATAAAGTCGCTGCCTTTGGCAACCAGATTTAGTCGGCATTTCCGGCGACATTTATTGACTTGAAATAAAAGGGAGGCACTTTTATCGAACCGTGCCATTCTGCCTTATCGCCGATTGCCACTATGTTATTAAATACCTCAAAGGAATTTCCGGCAAACATGCAGTCCTTCACCCTGCCGACAATTTCTCCATTTTCAATCAGATAGCCAAGGTCAATATTCACGGAGAACTCTCCCGCAAGGACGTTGCTCTGGCCGCCGCCCAGTACCTGATCCACCAGCAGGCCATATCGGACGTCCTTTATCATGGACTCAAATGACATGTAGCCGGGTTCAACGGTAATGTTTGAATCACCGGGAGACGGTTGAGAGGAAAACCCCCGGTTGCCGTTTCCTGTGGACTTCGCCTTCATAATTCCGGCGGTTTGCAGATCGAAGAGATAATTTTTTAAGACACCTTTTTCAAACAATGGGGTACGCTGTGATGGTGTACCCTCACTGTCCCACGGGTAACTGGAATCTGCCATGTCGATTGTAGCGTCATCATAAATACTGACTCTTTCATCGATAATTTTTTCACCAAGCCTGTTGGTAAGAGGAGATGCGCCTTTTTGCACCAGTTTTCCGTTGCAGCCGGTTTCAAAGGTTGCAAGCAAGTTTCCCATAGCCTTTGCCGTAACTATTACGGGATAAGCCCCCGTTTTGAGTTTCAGTTCTTTTTCTGCGAGTTTCAAGCCCAGTAACGCCTTATCGACGTGTTTGTTGAGGTCGGTCACGAGACTTTTTGAGCCTTCTCCTTCGCCAATCCAGAGCAGACTTTGTCCTTTAACCTGCAAAATCTCGATGCCTATGCCGAATGATGTGGAGGCAATAGAAATATCCAGTCCCTTAGAATTAATGAGTCTTCGCATTCCGTATCCTTTGCCAAAACCAACGCCGCATTCATAGCTGGAATTTACCGATAAAGCCTTCTCGATAGCCTCTTTTCCGATGTCTACACATTTGTTGATAGGATAGTCTATGACACGCTGGTCAAGTACGGCAACCTTGGGGAAGTTGTTTTTCGAAGGGAAGTCAAAGGCGGCAACCTGACCGAACTTTGCGCTTTCTATGGCATTGGCAACCAGTTTCTCAGGTTTCCTGAAATCTGTGGTGCTGGAAAATCCGATCCGACCGTCTTTAATTACACGGAGACCGATTCCGCGAATAGATTTCGTAGTTACATATTTTAGCTTATTATTTTCGAAACTCACCGACCGTGTTTCCCCTTCTTCATAAAGAACTTCCACGGATGATGCCTGTTTTAAAGCCAGTTCCAATATCTTTTCTTCGATCTTATTCATTAATTCAACCCCTTTTTAGGTTAAAGGTTTTCCTCTGTGTTTCTATTGTTTTAATTTAAAACTAGCGGTTTTGTCTTCTTTCGCTTCGCCAAGTCCTTCTGTCTTTATTCGTAAACGCAGATCGTTGGCGCTGTCGGCATAGGCAATGGCATTTTCATAACTAACCTTGCCTTCCTTATAAAGATTGAATAACGATTGGTCAAACGTTAACATGCCTTCTTGTGTTCCTTTTGACATCGTTTCTTTTAATAAACCAATTTCCTTCTTGATAATAAGGTCTTTGATCCTGGGCGTATCAAGCAATATTTCGAAGGAAGCAACTCGTTTTCCGTCCTTTGCCGGCACAAGCCTTTGTGAAATGATAGAGCGCAGATTCAGTGAGAGTAACAGGTATATTTGCTCATGCCGTTCTGATGGGAAAAAATTTATAACTCGTTCTATTGCCTGATTGGCATTGTTGGCATGGAGGGTTCCCAGACAAAGATGACCTGTCTCCGCAAAGGTAATTGCCGATTCCATGGTTTCCGTGTCGCGAATCTCTCCGACAAGAATGACATCCGGCGCCTGACGCAGGGTATTTTTAAGCGCATCGCCAAATGATAAAGTATCTATGCCGACCTCTCTTTGGGTTATAACTGATTTTTTGTGCGGGTGCACAAATTCCATCGGGTCTTCTACGGTAATGATATGTCCCGAACTATTGGTATTTCTATAATCGATCATAGCTGCCAGGGTGGTTGATTTCCCTGAACCTGTTGCTCCAACCACAAGCACCAAACCTCGTTTTGTCATTATTATATCCTTGAAGATGTGAGGAAGGTTCAAATCGTCGATGGTCTTGATATTGATTTTTATTTGCCGGATGACAATGCCAATATTCCTTTGTTGAAGAAAGATGTTTACACGAAAACGACCCATTTCCGGATAATACAAGGCCAGGTTCATCTCCATTTTCTCATAAAAATCTTCTCTTTGTTTATCATTCATGATATTTTCTGCAAGTATGCGCGTATCTTCGGCAGTCAGGTTTTTAGAGCCAAAAGAGGTGTTGGTGCCCTCTTTACGGTAAATAGGGGGGATGCCCACGGTAATGTAAATATCCGAGGCATCCAGACGAACCATTTCCTGTAATAGTTCTTTTATTTCCATAATAATTAACCGAGTAATTCTTCTTACTTAATGCTACTCAATGCCGATGGACTGCTCGCCAGCTTTTCAATTGCTTCTTTGGTTACCAGTTCCTTCTGATAGAGTTCGATCAGTGCCTGATCCATGGTCTGCATGCCATGTTGTTTTCCCGTCTGCAGAGATGATGGGATTTGCGCAATTTTGTTTTCTCTGATCAGATTTCTTACGGCTGACGTGCCAATCATGATTTCTAACGCTGCAACTCGTCCTTTTCCGTCTTTTCGCTTTAAGAGTTGCTGGGTCAACACGGCTTGGAGAGATTCCGAGAACATCGTGCGCACCTGTTCCTGTTGTTCCGGTGGAAATACGTCAATTATCCTGTCAACTGTTTTGGGTGCGCTGGATGTGTGTAATGTACCAAAGACCAGGTGACCGGTCTCGGCTGCCGTGAGCGCCAGGGATATGGTCTCCAGGTCTCTCATTTCACCCACCAGGATAACATCGGGGTCTTCGCGCAAGGCAGACCGCAGGGCATTGGCAAAGCTATGAGTGTGAGGCCCCAACTCCCGTTGGTTAACGAGGCAGCTCTTTGACTGATGGACAAATTCAATAGGATCTTCGATGGTAAGGATATGACATTTTTCCTCGCGGTTGATAAGGTCAATCATTGCCGCCAGAGTCGTTGATTTACCGCAACCCGTCGGGCCTGTCACGAGAACGAGTCCTTTTTCTTTT
>VGXX01000180.1 GCA_016873155.1 Planctomycetota bacterium
CATCGGGGGATATATCTATTGCAAATATCTTGGCATTGTCTATCTTTTTTGCCAGGGTTACCGCAATATTACCGCTTCCAACTCCGATGTCTACAATCACAATTTCATTTTCGCGCGTTAGAATTTGTGCCCTTTTTATAACGGCCTCCACGAGCAACTCCGTTTCGGGACGCGGAATTAATACCCGTTCGTCTACGAAAAAGTCCAATGACATAAATTCTGCGTGATTTGTGATATATTGCAGGGGAACACGCTGTGAGCGTCTCCGGATAGACTCTTTGTAACGCATGGCGACAGTTTCTTCTACAGGTTGATCGGGGTGTATATAGAGATCGGTACGCTTGCAATCCAGGAGATGTGATAAAATAACTTCTGCGTCCAGAGACGGGGAATCTATACCGTGTTCTTGTAATAGCTTGCTTGCCTGGTGAACGAGGCTGGAAATGGTATATTTGTCAGAAAATGTATTTTTCAAACACTTGCAGCAAGTTGTTTTAGTTGTTCTTCCTTATAATAGTTCAACAATGCCTCGATGATTTCGTCCAGATATCCCATCATGACCTGTTCAAGATTGTATACTGAAAAGTTTATCCTGTGGTCTGTAACCCGGTTTTGTGAGTAATTGTAAGTGCGGATTTTTTCGCTGCGGTCTCCCGTTCCAATCTGGTCCCGGCGTATCTGGTCTCGTTCGCTCCGTTTCTGTCCTTCATATAATTCATACAATCGGCTTCTTAAAATACGCATGGCCTTTGCGCGGTTTTTGTGCTGGGATTTTTCGTCAAGGCATTTCACAATCAATCCGGAAGGGACGTGGGTAATTCGGACGGCGGAACTCGTTTTGTTGACCTTTTGTCCGCCCGGACCCGAAGCACGGAAGGTATCTATCAGGAGGTCGTTTGGATTGATATCGATTTCCACCTCTTCAATTTCCGGCAGAATAGCCACTGTGGCTGTTGATGTGTGAACCCTGCCGCTGGCTTCAGTCTGAGGCACCCTCTGAACACGGTGCGTTCCGCTTTCAAAGCGCAGTTTTTGGTATACGTTCTTTCCTTCGATCGAAAAGGTTACTTCCCGAAAACCTCCTAAATCTTTTTCGCTGCTGTCGAAAAGCTCTACCTTCCATCCCTGATTTTCAGCGTATTTGGTGTACATGCGAAAAAGGTCTGCCGCAAAGATGGCTGCCTCTTCTCCCCCGGTCCCGGCGCGTATCTCGGCAATTACGTTTTTGCCATACGTTTTATCATCGGTGATGAATAACCCTTTGATCTCTTCCATGATGGCATCTTCTTGTTTTTCCAATTCTCCCAACTCATCCCTGGCCATCTCGGCGAATTCTTTGTCAGCGCCTTCCTGAGTCAAGAGCCCTTCCGCCTCCTGTTTCTTTGCGCGGGTCTCTGTCAGCTGGGTGTATTTATTTACCATCTTGGAAAGACTGCCATGTTCTTTTATATACGTCGTATAACGATTTGAATCTGCAATTACCTCCGGATCAGACAACAGCCTTTCCAATTCGTTATACCTTTCGTACATTTTTTCCAATTTTTTCAACAAATTATCATTCATTTTTATTTTACCGGTTCTTCAGTTTTCTGCCTCTTTTGTAATCTCTTCTGGAATCGTTCAATTTGACCTGCGCTATCTACGAACTTCTGCTTGCCCGTATAAAACGGGTGACATTTCGAGCAAACTTCGACTGCGATTTTGGGTTTTGTTGACCTGGTTTTAAAAGTCTCTCCGCATCCGCACGTTACAACAGTTTCCATGTATTCTGGATGAATTCCTTCTTTCATTGTTTCCCCCTGAAATAAACAATGCGTTTTATAAACGCATGACAAAATAAGACAAATAGTTATCTCAAAACACTCGAAAAATTTTAACAAACCACGAGGCGCTCTGCAATATAAATTTTATTATAAAATTCATTTGAATGTTTGTAATAATTAAATATAATCAATATTTCAAATTTTTTAGTATTTATGTCTACATAATTTAAATTGAATTCATCAGATTATGTTTGAATCAATTACCAGTAGTCTTGAAAGTGTTTTTAGCAAACTCCGGGGCAAAGGACGCCTTACCGAAGCCAATATCAAGGATGGGTTACACGAGGTACGCCTGGCGCTTCTTGAGGCCGATGTAAATTACAAAGTCGTTAAGGAGTTCATCCAGCACGTTACGGAACGCTCCGTAGGTGAAGAAGTTATAAAAAGTATCGCTCCCGGACAGCAGGTTATTAAGATTGTTCACGATGAATTGATCAAGCTGATGGGGGACTCTGACACCTCAATCCCTTTCAGGGACGGGGATCAGACGCTGATTATGCTCGTGGGGCTGCAGGGTAGCGGAAAGACTACCACGGCCGGCAAACTTGCTAAAATGATACTTTCCAAAGGGAGAAAGCCTCTGTTGGTAGCAGCGGATGTCCAGCGGCCTGCTGCCGTGGAACAGTTGAAGGTACTGGGTCAGCAACTTGACATACCGGTTTACTTCGAGGCCGGCTCTCAGCCCGTAAAGATATGCAAAAATGCGGTTAAACATGCTAAGGAAAACACAAATGACGTTGTTATTTTTGATACTGCGGGAAGGTTACACATTGATGACGAACTGATGTCGGAATTAAAGGAGATCAAAGGAAAACTGGAACCGCAGCAGATATATTTCGTGTGCGATTCGATGACAGGACAGGATGCCGTTAACAGTGCAAAGGAGTTTAATACCCAGTTAGGATTCGATGGCGTGATATTGACCAAACTCGATGGCGATACACGCGGCGGCGCTGCGCTTTCGATAAAGGCGGTTACCGGGAAGCCGATTAAGTTTGTAGGTATCGGAGAGAAATTGGACCGGCTTGAAGAGTTCCATCCAGACCGCATGGCATCCAGAATACTTGGAATGGGGGATATAGTATCTCTTGTAGAAAAGGCACAGCAGGCAATTGATCTGGAGGAAGCTCAGAAACTGAGCAGGAAAATACAGGATGATACGCTCAGTCTGGACGATTTCCTTGCACAACTCCAGCAGATTAAAAAGATGGGGCCGATCAAGGAAGTGCTCGGAATGATTCCGGGTATAGGAAATAAGATGGATGGCCTGAATGTTGATGAAAAACAGTTACAGAGGGTCGAGGCGGTTATCCGATCCATGACGGCTGACGAACGGTTGAATCCCGATATTATTAATGGAAGCCGGAGGCAGCGGGTAGCAAATGGAAGCGGAACGACCATTCAGGATGTAAATCAATTGCTCAAGCAGTTTAAGTCGATGAAAAAGCTGATGAAACATTTTAAAGGAAATGAAAAAAGTCTCAAGAGAATGGGAATGTTATCCAAAAGTTTACCTTTCGGTAAGGGCATGATACGATGATCCGGGTAACTGTTATTTGAATGTTTTGTTACAAATTTACATTAGTAAGGAGAGAATAATGGCTGTTAGAATTAGAATGATGCGGATGGGTCGTAAAAATAGACCGTATTACAGGATTGGTGCATTTGACGCACATGAGGAGCGGGATGGAAAGGTTATCGAGAATCTGGGGACGTATGATCCTCTGGAATCGAATAATGAAAGGCAAGTTACTTTAAAAAAAGATCGGGTTGAGTATTGGTTGAGCGTGGGCGCAAAACCAACAGAATCTGTTGCCAGCGTGCTTAAAAAATTTGGTATCGCATTCAAAAAATAAGATAGTAAGATATGAGGATCGATATTTTAACATTATTTCCGGAGATGTTTGAAAATGTGCTGGGACACAGCATTCTGAAGATTGCCAGAGAAAAGGCGCTTGTTCAATACAATCTTTTCAATATACGGGAATATGCCGAAAATAAGCGATGCGTAGACGACAGGCCGTACGGCGGAGGGCCGGGCATGGTGATGAAGCCTGAGCCTATCTTTAACACAGTAGAGGCTATCGAACGAGAAACTGATGCTCGATGTAAAAAAATATTATTGACGCCGCAGGGTGACCGTTTTTCTCAATCCATTGCCAGAGAACTGGCAAATGAATCTCATTTGATGCTGATATGCGGTCATTACGAGGGTTTCGATGAGAGAGTCCGGGTAGGGCTTGATGCAATGGAAATCTCTATTGGCGACTACATCCTTTCCGGGGGCGAGATACCTGCGATGGTCGTTATCGATGCCGTGGTGCGATTGATACCCGGTGTGTTAGGGGATATGAATTCTACAGCCAGCGAATCCTTTAATGATAGTTTGTTGGAATATCCGCAATATACTCGTCCGGCGGAATACAAGGGTATGCAGGTACCGCCGGTATTGATGTCCGGTAATCATCAGAAAATAAAAGAATGGCAAAGAAACCGTGCCATGGAAAGAACCCTGGAGAAGAGACCGGATCTTTTAAATAAAATATAGACTGATTTGATTATAAATTTATACATTAGAAACAGGAGATAGGGGTTATGAATATTGTTGATGTGATTGAAAAAGAACAGATGAAAAAAGCAACGCCGCATTTTTCCATTGGCGATCAGGTGGACGTATCGGTAAAGATTATTGAGGGTGACAAAGAACGTATTCAGGTTTTTAGCGGCGTGGTAATTGCGAGAAACGGCGGCGGTTTCAAAGAGACTTTTACCGTGAGACGTATTGTTCAGGGCGAAGGCGTGGAGCGTGTATTCCCCATTCACTCACCGAAGATTACCGATATTAAGGTCGTAAAATCAGGTAAGGTAAGACGCGCAAAACTCTATTACATGCGTGGCAGAACAAGTAAAGGGACAAGGCTGCAGGAGAAATTTGAGAAGGAAGTAACAAAAACGGCCAGTGAAGCGCCACCGGTCACTAAAAAATAATTGAAGCTGCGAGAAGTCTGTGGGTAATGCTCATGTCAAATGGTAGCGTTAACAGGTGAGGCTAAGAATTATTGCGTAGCGAGTTGCAACAAAATTATCCCTCCCTTTTTGGACAAAAACCTTGCAATTATTTTGTGTTAAATATTTTACTTCAATACTAGATTTGTTTAAACACAAGATTAGGGAGACATCTTACAAAAAAGATGTTGGCGCCAGGGGAGAGCAGCTCGCCGTAAAATTTCTGAAAAAGAGCGGATATAAAATTTTACAGAGAAATTACCGGTGTAAACTTGGGGAAATAGATATTGTTTGTTACGATCACGGTACTATCGCATTTGTGGAGGTTAAGACGCGGTATTCTGACACCTACGGCCCGCCGGAACTCTCTGTTACAGAAGCTAAAAAGAGGCAAATTGTAAAGGTTGCCTTGCATTATGTTGCAGAAAAGAAGATAGAAGACATGGATTGCCGATTTGATGTGGTTTCTATCTTTCACACACCGATGAAAAAATATCCTGTGATTACACTTTTTAAAAATGCCTTTACCAAAAACGATTCAATCCCTTCGAGGATATAAAGTATAAAGATGATAATTGATACCCATGCCCATCTGGATTTCCCGGATTATAAATCCGATCTGGACTCCGTCTTGATTCGCGCAAAGGAAGCTGATGTGGGATGTATTATAAATGTGGGTACAAATCTTTCCGCAAGTAAAAAAAGCGTTACTTTGGCTCATCAATTTAATAACGTATATGCCAGCATCGGGATACATCCCCACGATGCGATGAAGGTTTCCGAACAAGACTGGAATGCCCTTGAATCTCTGGTTAAGGAATCGAAGGTCGTAGCGATCGGTGAAACGGGGCTTGATTACTATCGTAATCGCAGTCCTCACGAAGACCAGCAGCGTATATTTCGTAAACATCTTGCCATGGCTAAAGCCCACCACCTGCCAGTAATTATTCACTCACGTGACGCCGGCAGCGATTGCCTGAAGATATTGGAGGAATACAAGAACGGCACGCTCAGGGGTGTGGTGCATTGTTTTAGCGGGACGAGGGAAACCGCAAAGAAGTGCATAGAATTGGGATTGTATATATCTTTT
>VGXX01000181.1 GCA_016873155.1 Planctomycetota bacterium
GGCGTAGATAATCAATGGCATCCTGACAGAGGAATTGAACCTGGTCGCCTGCATGGAGGATGATTTCACACGCCAGTTCGAAGAAACTCGCTTTTTGAATCACTTCGTCAAAATTTTTTCCAACGGTCACCTGTCCGTGATTCTTCAAAATTGCGAGGTCATGCTCCTTCATGGCAGAGACAACTTCCCTTGCAAGTTTGTTCGATCCGGGATTCAAATACGGTACAACTGCAACATGTCCAAGATAGTATGGAATCTCAGGAATGACGGAGAAATTTTTGTAATCCTTACTGCTACAGGCAATCGCTGTTGCGCAGGGTGACTGGAAGTGCAAAACGACAGTAACATCGGGATGCTCACGGAGTATGCCAAAGTGGAAGCCATTTTCTGCGGAAGGTTTCTTATCGTTCAGGACAGCGCCGTCCGAAATCCGGCAAACTGCAACCTGCTCCCTCGTAAGCTCCCCCATCCATGAGCGGGTTGCGGTAATGAGCATACATTCTTCGCTTACCCGCCAGGACAAATTTCCGCTGCTGCTGCGCACCAACCCGTGCGACGCCACCCGATGACAGGCAGTAACAAACTGTTCTAAATGTTTTTCAGAAACATGCATCATGTATTTCCCGTATTAAGCCTGATCAAAATGTATTTCGCCGTGCTTGTCTAAATACTAATTACCTTGTCATTATGAAAAAGAAAACGGCTGAAGCAATCCTTAACAACCCCCTGAATCCCCCTTTGTTAGGGGGACTTGTGTTACAACTTGTAGGGGCAATTCATGAATTGCCCCTACCCATATTCTTATAGTATCGACACGAAAATACCCCTCACCCTGACCCTCTCCCACAAGGGGCGAGGGAATTCTGCCTCCCCCTTTATCCCCCTCCAAGAGGGGGACAGGGGGAAGATGCGGTACATTGTTCGAGGAATTCCAGATACGCAAGCGCTTCTTCGGAGGTTCGTCCACACATCTCTTCCAATGGTCGAAGATTTGCGCATACTACCGGTTTTTCCGGTTTGTCATAAATGAGGCAACGATTATCAGGGCTGAGTTGCACGCATCGTACGCCGGCAGGCTTGCCGTTCGGCATGCCAGGAATCGGAGACGAAATTGACAATGCAATGCAACAAGCCCCGCAGCCTATTCTACAATCCACGCTATCTTCCCCATTTACCATTTATTTCGGCGATATCCAGCCTGAAAATCCCCAGATTTTTGTAATATTTGTCGTTTGACAGACTTTCCTGTGTTATTTTGTCGGGATTGTCCTCCAGGTGTTTTAAAAGGATGTCCATTCCGTGTTTCTTCTCTTCTAATGATTCTACGACATGCATCTTTCCCCAGATAATTGCAGACCGGAATTCATGTGCACACTCATTCATGATATATCCTCTGTCCTCAATAATTGTTGCACACACGTTGGAATTTTCTTTGATAAATTCATATTTCAAACCTTTTAATCTGCTGTGGAAGTATAAGGCGTTTTTCAGTTCATCATAACCATAACTCAGGGTAACAATATAGGGTTCATTATTCCTGCACAGTGCAATCGTGGTGTATTTGCCCTTTTTTATTATTGCATGTAATTCGTTCGTATCTTTTATTTCCCTTTCTTGTTTCTGTAAATGATATCGCGTCATTGTATTTTTCAAATTTTTGAATTAATTCTCTTTCCAATTGTGGTAACATATTATAGAGATTACAAATTCATACGTAAATAATAA
This sequence comes from Planctomycetota bacterium, assembly GCA_016873155.1. GTDB lineage: Bacteria > Planctomycetota > Brocadiia > Brocadiales > Brocadiaceae > Wunengus. Next base: position 1,726 of record VGXX01000181.1, read on the forward strand.
AAAGGGGTAATATCCATTATATGAACGAAAGAAAGTCCATTACAAAGGAATTGATTGAGATTATACGAAAATCTCAAATCATAAAACGCCTGAATATCACCCCAAAAGATGTACGAATAGGGGTATTTTATACCGGCGTCGTTTTAAGCACAGGTCATGCAGGGATGTCATATACCCCTGTCCAGGAAATGCCGGAGGCGGTATGTTGTCCACGGTCTCATGCAAAGATGCCACTGGCAGGAACGTTACTGAATTTCCCTGTCACCGATCTTATGGAATATGCCCTTGATGATAACGTCCTGAAGGCGGCTGTTGGTATCGCAACGATAAACGCACTCTCTGCAATACTGCTTGAAGACGACCACTGTCCTTACAAACCTTCAGCATTTGGAAATGCATTAGACCTCATCCAGATAACCGGAGAAGACACGGTCGTTATGGTCGGGGCATTCCCGCCGTTTATAAAAAGAATCCAGGAGATTACTAAAAAACTTTTTGTCATTGAAAAAAATCCCCGGTCCGTTGGTAAAGGTGATGCTGTTCAAATAGAGACCGAGGCCCGTTTGCAAGAATTAATTCCTCAGGGAAACATCCTGATTATAACCGGGGTTACGCTCGTGAATCATACCCTCGAACCTATCCTGAGACTCGCCAGACATACGCGTGATATTGTCGTTGTCGGGCCTACGGCGAGTGTCTACCCGGAACCGCTTTTTAAAAGAGGCGTGACCGTTTTAGGCGGCGTGCGGGTAACAGACGCACCGAAGATGATACACCTCATTGGCGAGGCTGGTTCAGGATACGACTTCTTTGAACAATGTGCGCAAAAGATCGTCATTCGCAATGAGGCCCGGTTTAAAAAACAAGTGTAACAGTTCACCCCCCTCCCCTAACCCCTCCCACCAGGGGCGGGGAATACTCAATGTCCCCTTGAGTTCCTCCCCCTTGACTTCGTCGTGAGTCTTTTTGCGCTGGTTCAATCTTGTAGATTGAACCGAAATGTTTCTGTTCTGAGATGTTACTTTTTCAGTTTGGTAAATTTTGAGCCTTCAAGCGTCAGGTTGTACATCAGCCCCTTCTGGCCAAAAACGAACCCAACGATGGGTTCTTTCATTTTGGTTGTGTCAAGAGAAGCGGCAGCTCCGATTTTTATCAGGGCTACCGACCCGTCAACCCCCGCCTTCCATCCGGAGCTTTCACGGAACTTATTTAAGGCCTCTTCCTGCATAAAGACAAGGATGATGTCCTTCTTCTGCCCACCCAGCTGGAAGCCGTATGAGGCGGATGCGGTGCTGTAGTAATCGACCGTCTTTCCATCAATCCTCAAAGCACCCTCGCCATATTCACCCCCGATAATCAGTCCACCCTTGATAACCCCCGGTAAGACGAGCACACCCTTCGCACTCTTGAGAAATTCCTCTGCGCCTTTCACTTCCTTATGAAAGCGATCCAGGGAGGCATCTACGCTTGCATCAATTTCTTTTGCCGTTTTGGCATGAGAGATACCCGCAGAAAGAAACCCGAGAGCGACTGTAATACAAACAATCAATATAAAGGTTTTCATGATGCGTGATTTTAAGTTTTGCATACTTTCATCTCCTTTTCTTACTATTTATTTTTCAAAGAATTTCACAAGGGCGCAATTTATTGCTTTAACTATTTTTAAACGGTTGTTTTCCTGTAACAATAATTTTTCCTCATGAGGATTGACGATCGTACCACATTCGATTACCACTGCCGGGCTTTTTACATTCCTTAATACGTAAAGCCCCCAAGGGGTTATCCTGTTGTATATTCCCCGATACCTATCAATGCACATCATTTTCTCCACGTCTGCATGGTAGAGATTCGGGTTGAATCCGTCATTCAACATTTCGTCTGCAAAATATTCTGCAAATGCCTTGCTTTTAACCGGGAAAGGGTTGTCTTCGGAGTAATGAACTGAAAAACCGCTCATGTACTTCCACAGAGGACTTTCCTCCCCATCCTTTTTTACCCTCTCAATATCCTCCGGCTGGGCAGCATCATGATGGATTTCAAGGTAGAGATCGGGATTGACGCTGTTTGCATACTCCACACGATCCTGCAATCCAAGGTTTCTTGATGCCTTAATTACATCATAGCGTATTCCTGAAATCTGATGAAATTTATCTTCAAAATATCCGACTACAGCGTCATTGAATTCATGCTCAAATATGCCCGTATACGATTGAGCCCCCTTCCGGTCTATTTTGGATGCAGACTCCAGCACATGACCTGAAATGATGAGTATCTTACGATTCATTTTAGTATTATAGACCTTACAAATTATTTTAGCCGAAAGACCTTAAATCCCGGAAAATTGATATCTTTATCTATTGCTGTCATGGGGTAAAACCATTGCTTTGAAAAGGTATCCAGATAATCCATGTCATTATCGTAAAAGACAAAGAGGGCAGATTTGGGCATCGGTCCTTTATAACTAAACTTGCCGTACAGCTTTTGCTTTTCCGGGGTCGTCCCCATGCCACCCGTTTCCAACGGCCAGAGCAGCCTTATCCGGTGTCTTTGCTCTTCCGGCATCAGGTAATAAAAAGTAAACACATTTATATTTGAAACAAATATATACTCCTCATTCGTCTTTGCCAGCTTTTCCACAATAGAACGGTGGTCATAGTAATCCCAGGTATTATCACATTTACCGCCAACATAGATAGAAGGACTAATCACGCCGTGTGAATAACTGCCGGGTATATAATAATTCACCATAAGCAATAGTACATTTACCAAGACTATAACACCTCCTGCAATACGCCACTTCCAAGCATGAAGGTCAGCCATCCATACCCCTAGCATAATGGGAAATAGCCATACTGGAATCAACCAGAGGCGCGAACCCATGGAGCCGAACGGTGTGATTCGCCAGATTCCAATAAAAGTAAAGACAAGGAAAACCCATATCCCCCAGAATAACTTTTTTTCAGTTTTACTGCGTTTAAAAAAATAAAAGGTTGCCAGAACAATTATTAATAATCCAAGCATTCCCCATGCAGACGGGATAACGCTTCCGCCTGAGAAACGTGCATAAAGCCCATCACCCGATAGCGTGTACAAGAGGTTTAAAAGCGAAGTTGTCAATGAAGCAGGTGGAATCTCCGGCTTTTTTTGAAATAACACGTTTCCTAAAATAAAAGCAGAAATAAACCGGGGTATTAACCCGATCAGAAATCCAATAGAGCATAATGCGCAGTTGGTCAAAAAGTGCCGAAAACCAGGCCACGTGAATATTGCATAACAAACGATAAGGGAGACGGCGCTGGGCAGGAATATGATATGATTCCATACCCCCAGTGACATCAGAAAGCCGGTAAGTACAAAACCCGTTCTCCTGATGTATGGTTTTTGGCTTCGACAGAGTCTGACGTATATCCAGATCACGCCGAAGAAGAGAAACGGGTTGAGAACAAACACCTCGCCACATAGGCGTGAAAACATAACAACCGGAGGAAACGTTATAAGGAAGCAGGAAATCCAGCGCGCACGGAGAGCAGAAAACTGCCGTATGACGTCATAAATCGCAATTATTGTAATAAGCGAGAAAATCGGGCCCAAACACCGTAAACTCCAGATGTAATTCCCTAAAATCTTTGCAATGATCGCCAGAAGATAAGCATGAATTGGAGAGGTATAATAGTTAAAAATACCGCTTAGTGGTCGTGCACCATCGAGGATCATTTCCACAAAAAGCCCGAATACAGCCTCATCCCGGTGCAGTCCGACAATGTCATCCAGTTTCCAAAACAAAATGACTATACCTGCACACAACCAGGCAAAATACCGCCACTTTCTTTTTATTTCGTCCACCATCGAGTCCGTATAGTAAAAAACTGTTCTTTTTTGTAGGTTTCTAAGAATGGTGACGAATGGCGAATGACGAGTGACGCGAGAATCGTTACCTGTCACCCGTCACATGCCACTTGTCATCTGTCTTCGTTTTTCTTCTTTAGTTGCGGCGTATCTGCACTATACTACAAATTTATAAAACCTTGCTTTCCCCATTTACATGAAGACAAGTTCTAG
>VGXX01000182.1 GCA_016873155.1 Planctomycetota bacterium
GGGTGAGAAGCCAAGATTTTTATTCAGGCCGTGACGTATGTTGTCGCCGTCGAGTATGTATGCCTGATGTTTGTTCTCAAGGAGCGCATGCTCAAGCTCAACGGCAATGGTTGACTTTCCTGAGCCTGACAGGCCTGTCAGCCATATGGTCACTCCCTTCTGTTTCATCAGTTTTGTCCTGTCCTCTTTTGTAATCTTGCCATGATGCCATTTAATATTGGTAGCTTTTTGCATTGTCATGTCATCTCCTTATTTCTGTATCAAAAATATTTTAAAAAGACTGCCTGGATGAAAAATGATTTTTTAAGATTACAAATATTATAAGAACAATGCTCAAAATGCAACCTTTTTTAGAAAGCGTTACAAACGTTACCTCCTTATTTCATTTGACTAAATATATGGAATAGGTAATAATGCCACGACAAGACCATTGAAAATAGAGTTTGAAAGTGTTTATTATTAAGAGGCAGCAAAAGGGACAAGATGTCCTGTGATAACAAAGGAAGGCTAAAAGTTTTAGAGATGTTAAAAAGAATGGAGTAAGCGAGTCATGAATTCAGGAAAACTGGAGGCAAAGATTGCGAGTATTGAGGCGCAGCTTAAGATATTAAAAGCTTCAAAAGAACTTAAAAAAGCTGTTCCAGCAAAAAAGGGTCTCCGCAGCCTTAAGGGGATTCTTAAAGGTAAAGGAAAGTTTGATATGAAAGAAATTGAGTCCATAAAAGTCATGTTTAAAGAAGTATTATGAACACATTTATAGTAGATACCCATGTCCTTGTTTGGTATCTCGATAAGGATAAGAAGTTATCAAAAACTGCAGAAAAAGCACTGGACTCGTCAGATGTAACTCTTGTAATTCCAACGGTAGTGTTGGCAGAGGTAAAATACCTATTCAGCAAAAGGCGAATTTCTATATCTTTTGAAAATGTTATGCAAGCTATTGAAAACGATCACCGGTGTATTATATATCCTTTTGATCTTTCGTGCGTTGAACATTTGGATGAAAGACTTGATTTGCATGACGGAATAATTGTAGCCACAGGCGTTATTTTCAGAGATTCAGTAGATCAATCCACAAAAATCATAACAAGAGACGTTACAATAAAACAATCCGGTATTATCAATACTTTATGGTGAATAATATGGATAAAGAAGATAACAACGTAATCTCTAATATTGAGTTAAAAATAGAGTTTCTTGAGAAGCGATATGAAGATGCTAATCGATTTTTTAAATTTACTTTATCTGTAATTACAGGCACTATCGTTATTCTCAGCATTATATTGGCATATTTCTCTGTTGCTTCTAAAAAAGAAGTGACTGATGCTATCCGTGAAATGGATAGAAAATTGAAGTTCTCTCTCAGCAAGCTTTAAAGCTGCCTAAATTAGAACTCTTTTGTAAAGATGAATTGGTAAGTGGAAAAACAATAACAATTCCATTTTCCGATGAAACTGTTGCACTAAACAAATTATTTATTAAAAATGCAGGCGAAAAGATCACTTCTGTTAGATGCTATAATAAAGGTAAAAGTTTATTATGGTTTAGAAAAATCAATAATTACAGAGATTAAATTAGCGCGTCAACACGTACTAATGACCTTGCATGTCTAAATTCGCTACTTTACTGTAAAAATAATCAATCCGCAGGGCAAGGCGTACAATACCCCTACTCCGATAAATCATAAATATTTTTGACAAAGGGTTTTTCCTTGAAATAGATTCAGTATATAAAATATAATCAGTACTTTGATTTATTAAATCAAGTTGCCTTTGGCAACTATTTCTATTTGCAGGTAGCATGTGGGGGTAATTCATGAATTACCCCTACCAGATTGAAATTTCTGAGCATTAAACAGTGGGGGCTAATTTGTGAAGTGCAAGAGTTCCAGTTTCAAGGTATTCGCTACGGTTGTAAAAAAAGGGAGTTGTAATTATTATAAAGAAGGTGATACCTTCCCGTTGACGGGATTTACACCAAAAGGATTGTGTGACAGCGCTTATGCCGTGCTTTCCAGGGATGCCCTGGCATTACGATACGGCGTTAAACTACCCTGGCAAACAAGTGAGCATACCCTGCTAACTCATTGCCCTGACCCTACGGGCGCCGTGTGGGAATTGAAACGGGTGCCACGGGAGACAACAGATACTGAACCGATGCACTAACAACCTAACCCGAACGATTCGGAAGTGTAAAATGCAAATTGCAAAATTAAATTTTCGTCTGTAATTGTTATTTCGACTCCTTCATATTAGTCATTCTAAACGAAGTGAAGAATCTTTTTTTACTCAGGGTAGACTCCGGGAGAGATTCCTCGCAGGGTTTACACTGAACGAAGTGAATGTGCTCGGAATGACACCCAAAGGGGAATCTTCAGTTCCTACCGTTAATTTCAAAATAATCAATAAATACCTATGGATGATAACAAAGAACAAGAAGAAGCAAAGATTCGCAAGATGATTACGGATTACGTAGCCCACAGCCCCTATAAGTTGAATCCGGACGCGAAAATTGTCGACAGGGTAGTAAAGGGGCTGGTGATGCGCAAAATCAAATTCGGATACGCATACTGCCCCTGTCGGCTGGTTATGGGAGACCTGGAAAAAGACAAAAAGATCGTCTGCCCGTGTGTTTATCATGCAGAAGAGATAGAACGAGAGGGCGAATGCCACTGCCAGCTTTTTGTGGGCAACAAAAAAGGCGAGTAGTAGGGGCAGGTTTCAAACCTGCCCTTCATACTGTATTATGAATATTAAATTACATAAGGAGAATTATTCATGTCAGAAGACGTAGTTGTAATAAACGACGCAAATTTTGATGCAGAGGTATTAAAATCCAATGTCCCTGTGTTGGTCGATTTCTGGGCGGCGTGGTGTGGGCCGTGCAGGCAACTGGCGCCCGTAATAGACGAGTTAGCAAAAGAATATAAAGGGAAGGTCAAGGTCGGAAAACTTGACACAGAGGAAAACAATAACACCCCTGCCAAGTTTGGTATCACAGCAATTCCCACGATTATCGTATTCAAGAACGGGCAAGCCGTGAATAAGATGGTTGGGGTGAAATCCAGGAAAGACTTAAAGGCCGCGCTGGATGCGCAATTAAAATAGTCTTATCTTTCACCGCAAAGATGCAAAGAACGCAAAGAAGAAAAACAGGGGTTGTGTAAATGAAAAGATGAGAAAATCATAACCGCTCATCTTCTCAATCTATCAATATCTTTCACTTTGTGCTCTTCGTGTCTTTGTGGTTAAAGATACCCAAGAGTTCGCGGAGCTTGGCCGATATATCATCACTCTTCATTAGGGTTTCACCCACCAGGATTGCATTAACCCCTTCTTTCATGAGTTTTTCTACATCCGCTCGCGATTTGATACCGCTCTCGCTTACCACAATCTTTTCGGCTGGGATCATAGGCCTTAGCCGAAGTGTTGTTTCCAGGTCGGTTTTGAACGTTGCAAGGTCCCGGTTGTTTATCCCGATAATATAGGCGTTTGTCTGTAAGACCTGCTTCAATTCTGTTTCCGAATGGACTTCAACCAGGCAATCCATATCCAATTCCCTTGCCAGTTCCAGATATCGTTGTATTTCCTCTTTGGAAAGAAGTGCGGCAATGAGCAGTATTGCGTTCGCCCCGGCAGACCGTGCCTCATAGATTTGATAAGCATCGATAATAAAATCCTTTCGCAGGATGGGTAAATTTACAGACTTTTTCACATCGGTTAAGTAAGAGAGGCAGCCCTGGAAGAATTTTTCGTCCGTGAGGACTGAGATGGCAGCAGCGCCGCTGGCTTCATAAATTCGTGCAATCTCGACAGGATTAAAATCCTCCCTGATAATACCCAGAGACGGAGATGCCTTTTTTATTTCTGCTATTATCCGAATATTATTGTCGGATTTTAATGCATCGTCAAATGATCTTGTACTGTGTCTTTTTTTAATTTGTTCTTTCAGCGCCTCAACCGGAATGCGTCTCTTATTTTCGGAAACCTCGCCCAATTTATGTTTGTAAATTTCATCCAGGATTGTCATGAGTGTTTCTTCCTCAATAAAAACCGCATAAAGCGGTTATCTCTGTCAGGAAAGGCATCTGTTGCAATAAGTATGCGCATGGAGGAAACCGACTGGATAAGACGGAAAGAAACCCAAGCGCATAATACAAACCTTAACGTCAAATACGAAGTGTGATGGGCTAAGAGCCTGAACAGAAAATTACACGAGAGAATGGTAAACAGCACGATAGCTGCATAGAGACAGTATTTATAGCGGTAGCGGATGCCGTATCCAAGCCCCATCATGGACAAACCTATTATAATATATCCGAATCCGTAGCCGCGGTTGGCAAGACCTTGACTAATAGTAAGCGCAAGGATACTCAAAATGATACCCAAAATGCCTAGAAATATCACCAGGTTTGCCACTTTGCCAACACGTTGAGCATGATTGAGAGGAGATTTCTCGTTCATTTTGCCATTTTACTCAAAACAATTTATTTTATATTATCATTACGAGATATTTGCAGCGATAGTGGAGAATATCGAAGCAATCTCTGCTCCTTGAGATTGCCATGTCGCTCCGCTCCTCCGTCATTGCGAGGGCGATAGCCCGAAGCAATCTCATAAACTATCATAGAGGTCATTCCATTTGCTATTTATTCTATTGATTAGTTCAATCTTTTTAGACCTTGATCCCGCCTTAATTTGTTTTTCTCTCATAATGGCATTTTTAATGTCCCTGAATACTTCGAAGTAAACCAATTTAGTAACATTGTACTTCCTTGTAAATCCATTAATCAATTTCTGTTTATGTTCATAGACCCTTCTTATTAAGTCATTGGTAACACCCGTATAAAGGACCGTGTTATTCTTATTGGTCATGACATAAACGTAGTATTGTCTTTCCATGAGATTGCTTCGTCGTTCCACTCCTCGCAATGACAAAAGGAGCGGCTCGGTGACAGAGTGCAAAAACGTCATTGCGAGGGCGATAGCCCGAAGCAATCCCGGCTCCTCACAATGACGGTTGACCTACATGACACGCAAGCGGGATGCGTGCGCTATCACGAATGTTACACACATACATGGTAGGTCAAGCATCTCCGCTTGTCCATTATGACTAAAAAGTTTTCACTATGCCATTGCGAATGCCCCCTTTCCGTCAGTGCAAGTACATTCGCTTTACTCAGTGTAAACTCCGCAAAGCAATACAGACCTATTTGATAGCCTCAATGATAATTAATGCGCCGAAAATAATGAATATTGCCGTTGAAACATATTTTATCAATTTCTCAGGAAGTTTTTTCCCGGCAATAATACCAATAACTATGGCAATTCCATCTGCTGCAACCATACCAAATGTCGATCCCAGCCATACTCCCAGGAATGAATGATATCGAGCAGCAAGTGAAATCGTCGCTAACTGAGTTTTATCGCCAAGTTCTGCAAGAAAGAAGGCGACAGCAACGGTCAATACCGGACCCAGCTTATTTTCCTTTTTTTCTTTTCCATCACAGGTATCCCCTCTTAAAGTCCAGATGCCAAAGCCGATGAAGGAAAGCCCGATTAAAATCTTCAAATGGAATAAGGGAATGAACGCACTTACTTTTTCACCGATTATCACAGAAAACAAATGAACGACAATCGTTCCAATAAAAATACCCAACAAAACCTTTGCCGGCTTATACTTTGTTGCAAACGAAAGCGCCACCAATTGGGTTTTATCCCCCATCTCGGCGATAGCAATGAGAAAGAAAG
>VGXX01000183.1 GCA_016873155.1 Planctomycetota bacterium
ACATCGCTGACGATCCCGGCTATTTCGGTAGGCAGGCTGCCTCCATTGGTATCGCACAACACAATTGCATCTGCACCTGATGACCGCGCTGCCTGAATCACCCTCAATGCGTATTCACTGTTTTTCTTATATCCATCGAAAAAATGTTCGGCATCAAAGAAGACCTCTTTATTTTTTGATTTGAGATATGAGATAGTGTCAGAAACCATCTTAAGGTTTTCTTCCAGTGAGACCTTTAATACGTCCGTTACCTGGAAGTCCCAGCTCTTCCCAACGATGGTCACAACAGGTGTCTTTGCCATCAGCAGAGCATTCACATTTTTATCATCCGCAACACGCTTATCCGCCCTCCGTGTGCTGCCAAAAGCGGCAATTTTAGCGTGTCGCAGTTTCAAGGATTTTACTTCCTGGAAGTATGATTCATCCTTGGGATTGGCTATCGGATAGCCGCCTTCAATATAATCCACCCCAAGATCGTCTAACTTTGAGGTGATGGCAAGTTTGTCCTGCAAAGAAAAGGAAATACCCTCTCCCTGGCTGCCGTCCCGTAGTGTCGTATCGTAAATGAGTATTTTATTCATGCTAAGAAATTCCAAAGTATCAGTTCCTCCCCATTGATGGGGAAATGAGAAGGCGGGGGTGAATAACAATGATTTATCACCCTCCCTATTGTCCCTCCCATCAAGGGAGGGATTATTTCAAATTGAGCAGTCGCCTAAGGCGACCTAATTTATAATGCCCATTAATGTTTTTCGTAACGACAGGAGGAAAATTTATATCGCTAAATCCCTCGTTAATGTCAGGTGGTAAACCCCTGTCATCACAAAAAATCCTTCCTGCGTCTGTCTGATGTTATCAATGGTGTAACACGTTGTCAAGTTTAAAGAAGCATAAAACAGGCAATTAGAAACACGTGCCGGGTATCAAGTGGCAGGAATGACGAGCGCTAATACCCTTGTCACTCGTCATTCGTCACACGCCACTACCAATATACTCGCTCATAAAAGTTTTTATAAGTAGTAATTGACCAATGAATGGCTGTTCCTTTATAATATTGATGTTATATCTTAAATTATTTGATTGATTTTGCTACAGAGATTATAGATACAGATAGTTTTTCCCTCTGTGGTCTCGATACCCTCTGTATTATAAATTTATAAAATCTTGCTTTCCCCATTTACATGAGGACGAGTTTTAGCAAAGATTTTTGTTATTATTTGTGTAAGATATTTTACCTCCCCTAATTCCCCTCCTTGCGAAGGAGGGGATTAAGGGGTGGTTAATTTACAATTTCATAAAATCGGAGGAAAATATGTCACATCCACATCATCCACACGGTCATCATCCAGGCGGTCACCCAACATCATATGGACATGGGGGCCATCCAGGGTCACACGGACACGGCAGCCACTCCGAAACGATAAAAGAAACCTATGCCCGCATGAAAGACGATACTTCCGGCAAATCAGCCATAGAATATATGAAAAACATGAAGAACCAGTTGCGCCTGGTTTTCTGGGAGACAACGGTAGGATGCAACCTGGAGTGTATTCATTGCCGCAGACTGGATGTAAGTATGACACTTGCCAAGGATGATATGACCACAAAGGAGGCGCTTGCTTTTGTAGATGCCATTGTCGAGGCAGGGAGACCCATCCTGGTGCTCAGCGGCGGCGAACCGCTTTTCAGACCGGATATTTTCGAGATTGCAAAGTATGCGGTAAGCAAGGAGCTGAACGTTGCACTGGCAACGAACGGCACCCTCGTTGACGACCAAACAGCCAAAAATATCGTTGATGCCGGTATTGCAAGGGTCTCCATCAGTTTTGACGGTGCGGATGCCAAGACCCACGATGAATTCAGGAAAATACCGGGCTCTTTTGACCGCTCTATTGCCGGGTTCAAACGGCTCAAAAACCTGGGCATGAGCATGCAAATCAACTGCACCATCGCAAAACACAACGTCCATCAGATCGACGACCTTTACAACCTTGCATTAAAACTGGGCGCCGATGCACTGCACATCTTTATGCTCGTGCCAGTAGGTTGCGGTGTACAGATTGCGGACGACCAGATGCTCCACCCAAAGAAATACGAAGAGGTACTCAATCATTTCTATGACCTTTCCAAAGAGGCAAAGATTCAGACCAAGGCTACCTGTGCCCCCCACTATTTCCGTATCATGAGGGAACGCGCCAAAGAGGAAGGGATTACCATCTCGCCCAAAACACACGGCATGGCTGCCATGACGAAGGGATGCCTGGCCGGTACGGGTGTGTGCTTCGTTTCACACAAAGGAGAGGTCTTCCCATGCGGTTACTTGCCCGTTGAGGCGGGTCATGTGAGGAAACAAAAATTCGTAGATATCTGGAACGATTCTCCCGTCTTTCAAAAATTGCGCGACCCAGAGTTGTTGGAAGGCAAATGCGGGGCATGCGAGTACAAGAAGGTCTGCGAAGGCTGCAGGGCGCGTGCGTTCTACGACACAGGCAACTACCTTGCCGAAGAGCCTTACTGCATCTACCAACCGAAGATGACCAGGGCAGGTAAAGAGTAGCGAAGCGGCACCTCAGACCAATACTTGTCCTCGTGCAAACGGGGAAAAGAGTTTGGAACCACAGACTTCGTCGTGAGCGCTCAGTCGAACGATTTCACTGATTACACAGATAAAGATCACAGCGGGTTCAGGTTTGCAACCTGAACCCTGAGGTTTGATGAAATGGTAACAAATTAAACATCAATCATACCTATTGTGGTTCGAGTTGCAAACTCGAACCCGCGGTATGACATTTTTGGTTCGTCATGCAGTACCTCTGTAGTTTGCAGTTTTTGGGTATTACTTTTCCTGGACTTTAAGCGTCTCACAGTGGGTTCAGGTTTGCAACCTGAACCCCACAATTTAGCTGTGCAATAGCGTATCCAATGGATAGGAAAACGAATTTCATAGGAAGAGTAAAAGGGGGTCTTTAATCTTGCTATTGAAGCGGTTTTTTTATCAAGAAACAGGACACGATTTGTGTCAGTAATAAATATGGGTTCTCTTGCATTACCTCTTGATGTAACGTGGTAAAATGCCCTATCAAATCCTATTCTTAAAGGTCTTGCCATGAAGCAGAATCTATCTCTTGCTCAACCTGGAAAGATTGAAATCCTATCAGGCGGGATCGAGGTCCTCGGTCAGCTCGTAAAGGCCTCTCCCCTCATACCGGAGCTTGCCCATTTCTACGAGCTTTTCCCACACCTCTTGAGGATAACTGCTTGGCGGACGAATGGCCACAATGCCGGAATGTTTTCCGCCGCTGAGCGCACCACCACCGAGTCTGGACTCGGCGTCAAGCCGCGTTAGTCTGAGGCGCTTCCTGAACGTCTTAAGCGCTCGTTTGAGAGCATCCGGAGTCATGAAGTCCTCTGGCACTTCGTTACTCATAGTGTTTCTCCTAATTAGTGTAAATTCGTGTTCATTCGTGGCAAAATAATTGTCTCTGATTGCGCCTTTGCATGATAGGAACTCCGCACCAGCGGTCCAGACTCAACATGTAGAAACCCCATTCTCTCACCTTCCACCTTTAACATTTCAAACTCTTCAGGTGTGTAATAACGCCTGATTGGCAAGGCGTCTTTCTTCGGGCTCAAATATTGCCCTATGGTGAGAATGTCACAACCTGCATCCCTTATAGCCTGCATGATGCTGATTATTTCACCCCACCCTTCGCCCAAACCCAACATCAAGCCCGATTTTGTTGTTACCTCGTGTACTGTTTCTTGCAACAGTACACCCCCTCCCCCCGTATCAGGTACGGGGCAGGCTCTAACCCCTCCCACCGATGGCAGGGAACACTCATCATCCCATTGTATTCCTCCCCCTGTCCCCCTCACTGAGGGGGAGAATGTCCTCCCCCTGTCCCCCTCCGGAGGGGGAGAAAGGGGGAGGTTTAGGTGGGGGTGAGCTGTTATTGTTTCTTTCGCATTCCTCAACAATTTCAGGGAACGTTCATAATCAGCCATTGGTCTGACCTGTGAGTAGAGGCGGGGGACAGTTTCTATATTATGATTTAGTATGTCCGGTCTGGCATTTAGAACTATTTCCAACGCATCTGACGATCCGCCAAAATCGGGTATCAATACCTCAATCATGCAGTCTTTGACGTATTCACGGATACGTTGAATTGTCTGTGCATATACCGATGCGCCGCCATCGGCAAGGTCGTCTCTCGTCACAGAAGTGATTACAACGTATTGTAGTTTCATTTTTTTAACGGCCTCTGTGATTCGAAGAGGTTCCCCATCGTCTATCCCGAAGGGCATCCCCTTCTTCACGGCGCAGAATCCGCACTGTCGTGTGCAGGCATCGCCAAGTATGAGAAACGTTGCCGTCCGCTGTTCAAAACACTCACCGATATTCGGGCATAGCGCCTCCTCGCATACCGTATGGAGTTTGTTCTCCCGTAAAATGCCTTTTATCTCATTGAAGTTCTTACCGGTGGATAACTTTATTCTGAGCCAATGTGGACGCATAGGAAAATTTGGGATTTTTGATTTACGATTTAAGAATTATTTTTTCATTTAAAATTGGGTGAGGTGTATTCCCGTGTCAATAAACTAAGGTCTTCTTTTTAAAATATTTTGTATTTCCTCGTCCAGCCCTTTCCTCCACTCTATATATTTTTTGGGAAATGGTTTATCTTTCTTCAGCATGTTATAGAGGTAATTAATCCTCGACTCCACCATTAATTTAGCGAGCGCTGTATTGTCGTGTATATACTTATCTATTAAGCCTATTATTCTATCTTTATTGATATAAAACTTTTCTATAATGTCCACAATATGCGGCATATCGTGCACAACGTTTTTGCTGAAGAAAATTATTATCGAATCAGAAAAAGACAAAATATCCTCGTCTTTAGAAATAATGAGACATGCATTGTGGTCTATAGCATGCATCTTACCGTCGTTGGTAAACAATACGTTTTCCAGGTGTCTGTCGCTGTTCCCGATCACAAAATCAAAGACCTTTAATCGTTCAAAATCTCTCCTCTCTTCATCCGTAAATTTATCTATTTGATACCCATTTTTAGCGTCTTTAATCCACTCCTGAACAGAGCCATCGTATCGTATGTTACCGATGGTGTCGTCAATTACCATTGTTTTGGGCACCAATCCAAGCCCAACGATTTTATCGATTTGATACACAATCGCCTCGCGGATTGCGGTATCAGGGTTATCGGCCATCCAGTAATGGCGGATGTCGCACTTAAATATTACGACACTGCCGTCCTTGAAGGTAATTTTCTCCGGCCCGCGCGGGCCACCCATCCATCGGTCATAATCAACGTGGTCAATCTCTTTATCCTTGATACTGCCGTAAATTCCTTCTTTTATCCCGTTTTCGACGATCTTAATCATATCTATTTTATCTTTCTCTACTTTACTCATAAAATAAATTAGGTAGGGGTAATTCATGAATTACCCCTACATTGCGCGATAACCGCATCATTAGGATTTCACTGTATTGACACTAAAATATTCCTCACCCGGGCACTCTTCCACAAGTGACGTGGGAACTTTCCAGCAATCGAGGGATATTAATTGTACCCGAAATATATCAGAGTAATGCCCGGCAAGCTTGACATAGATTTTTTTCATATCAACGTCTGTGTTCGATAATTCTTTAACGGAGGTAACCCTTACCCACTGAATTCCGCATGGGGTTATATAATCGAAGGGCGCTAAATCG
>VGXX01000184.1 GCA_016873155.1 Planctomycetota bacterium
TGGCCTGGTCTTCCCGTGCGGCATTCCACCAGCGATCGTAGTGGATAACCACTGAGGCAGAGGTCAGGTCAATACCCAGACCGCCTGCCATGAGGCTGCCCAGGAATACATTGCAATCCGGGTCGTTTTGGAATCTCTTTACGACCTTGCCGCGGTCCACGGTACTCCCTCGTAAGGATTCAAATTTCACTCCAATACTTTTCAGCCAATCACCGATCATGTCCAGCATCTCCAGGTATTGAGAAAAGACCACGGCCTTTTCTCCAGATTCTAAAGTCTCTTCCATGATCTCCTTGAAGAGTTCGAATTTGCCCGAAGTAGCTCCTTTCGGTGTTGTTCCATTGAGTACGAGTTTTGGGTGATCGCAGAGCTGTTTCAATTTGGTGAGCAAGGCAAAGATGTGAATGTATTCTACAGGCTGGTTTTCGTCCTTTAACTTCGCAATGAGTTTGCTTCCGCGCTCACTGATGATGTCTTTGTACATAACAATTTGAGTTGATGACAGGGTACAATATCGTTTCTCTTCTGTTTTCGGCGGCAGTTCGGTTAAAACGTCTTTCTTGAGTCGCCTGAGCTTAAAGGGATGGATGATCTTTTTTAATATCTCGCGCCTTTCATCATCCTGAAATTTCGTGATCGGGTTTTCATATCGTTTCCTGAAATCCTCCATGCTTCCCAGATAGCCCGGCATCAGGAAGTCAAAGATAGACCACAACTCCGACAATCTGTTTTCTATTGGGGTGCCTGTGAGCGCCAGGCGATGGCGTGCCTTGAGGAATTTTGTGGCCTTGCACATCTGCGTCTTGTGGTTCTTGATTTTTTGCGCCTCGTCAAGGACAACATAATTCCACTGAATCTTACTAAGGGCTTCCACATCACGGGAAAGGATACTATAGGTCGTTAACACGACCGGCGGGAGATTGCCAGAAAGGATGGTGTCTCTTTCTTTCCCATAGAATCGGGTTAATTTTAATTCAGGGGCATACGTTTGAAACTTGGATTCCCAGTGGTCCAGCACCGAGGTTGGACAAATAACAAGGTTGGGCAGATTAGGCTCTGTTTGCAAGGCAGAGAGGATAGCTACCATAGCCTGATGTGTCTTGCCCAGTCCCATCTCATCGGCAAGTATGCCATGGAAACTGTTTGTGTGGAGGAACCAGAGCCAGTCATAGCCGGTCTGCTGGTAGGCGCGTAATTCTCCCTTGTATGAATTAACAGCCGGCGCTGGCTGCGGCGGGGTGATGCGGTCAAATTTCATCAGAAACTTCCGCGTTTCATCACATGTGTCTACCTTAACATGCTTGCCGCATTCTGCCCTGGTGCGCAGGTACCCCAGTTTTGGCATCTTTATCCGCCCATTCTCAATGATACCCCTGCCGCGTTGCCAGATGTCGAGGATATCTTTGGGGATTTCTATATATGCCATATCCTTTCGGATGCAATGGTTTTTATCAATGCATGCCAGGATTTCCTGAAGGGTAATGGTGTGCCTTCCTACTTTATATACGGGGTCAAGCCACAACCAATCACTATCACAAACCTCTACCTGCATGGATGAAACATCGGGATTGTCGTGGACTTCCACAAGTTTTAATCGTTCCGATGGAGCAAAGGAGGGTTCTGCAAGTAGTTGGTTGAAATCTTCCCGGAGAAAATCAATAGCGTCCTTTTCTTTGTAAACGAGCGGTTTCTCATTGTTAAAATACGGTTTAAACTGTGATGGAACGGGGGCTACCGGCCGATAGGAATTATTGAGCCATATCCATTCATCATTAATCTTGCAATCACGCAATTTTTCCACAGGAAGGAATTGCTCTTTTTTACTGGCGCTATTCAGTTTCAGGACGGGGGATAATTCAAGGTGTCCCTGGTCGTTTATATCGGCATGGAGATGCGGAATGAAGGGTGTTTTGTAAAGCTTCGCCCGTCTTGCCCGTTCCGATAATTCCACCTGCGCGTCATCCATTTCTTTTAATTTTTCGAAGATGCGAGGACTTTTTGTAGCGGAGACGTGAAATACCGATTCATCGCCCTGTTCAGAGACCAGCTTGAGTTCGAGCTGCGGTCCACCATTGAGCAGGTCTACCTTAAGATTGAAATCGCCAAACGCAGAAAAAATTTCACTTAAGATATGAGGTGGATTGTTATCAAAGAATGGAAAAGGGTCAGGCTCCTCAATATCCTTGAATTTTGGTATTATAAAAGGTAAAGGATTAAAATATTTTGGTTTTCTCGGCAATAATGGCTTATAGGCGCTTTTCTTATTTCGATTTTCAATCCATTGCAGTAGTGTGGCAATAATGTGTTTGCATATTTCTCCGTCTGAGGCATAGAGGCACGTACAATCCATACTATATATTTCTTCTTCATCAGCGAGAATGGAGACGTCGTAGGGAAATGATTCGCTGCCCGAAACAGCCGCCGTTAGTTCCCCATCACGATATTTTAAATTAAGGACACGGCCGCTTCTAAAATAGGAGAGCCCGCGGCTAAAGACGCCATTATTTGTAATTGATTTGATATATTCGGCTGTAATGGAACTTAATGAGGAGGTATTCATGTGTTCATGCTCCTGTAAGAGGAAATACAGATTTTGGGACTCTAATAAATATACAAGATATATACCAATTTACCAATAAAAAGTCAACTAATGACCTTAAATTTTTTAAAGCATCTATATTGGAAATAAAATTACAGGAACTTTTAATAATTGTTGACATATTAAAAGTTACTGGCTATACTTTTAATATAAATTTCCTTATTAAAAGTTTTATAAAACGAAAATATGAAAGAAAAAGCGTTTTCAGCCGGTACGTACAAACAGCAGTATCAGTACAAAAGTTTTAGTCCTTCGATAATCAACAAACCTTTTAAATGGCAGGATGCAAAAATTACCCTTCTTTTGGAAGAAGCGGGAAGATTGTTAGGGGAACTTAATGCCTACTCGTTGCTTGTTCCAGATGTGAATTTTTTTATTCAAATGCATATAGTTAAGGAGGCAACCACTTCAAGCCGTATCGAAGGAACTCGTACGGGAATTGATGAAGCGCTTTTGCCAGAAGAAGAGATTAATCCTGAAAGACGGGATGACTGGGAGGAAGTGCAAAACTATATCAGGGCGATGAACTATGCGGTTAACGAGCTTGAGAAGTTACCACTTTCTATGAGGCTTTTAAAAGAAACGCATAAGATATTGCTTTCGGGCGTGAGGGGGAAACACAAACGTCCCGGCGAAATAAGGATAAGTCAGAATTGGATTGGAGGATCGAGTTTGCAGGATGCTTTTTTCATTCCTCCTCATCATAATGAACTTTCAGAGTTATTAAGCGACATGGAGAAGTTTTGGCATAATCAAGACCTTGATATTCCTCATTTGATTAAAATGGCTATCAGTCATTATCAATTTGAGACTATACATCCTTTTTTGGATGGGAATGGGAGAATTGGGCGACTGCTAATTACCTTACAATTGGTTGAGCGTAAAATCCTACGCAAACCAACACTGTATCTTTCTGATTTCTTTGAGCGAAACAAAGGGTCTTATTATGATTCACTAACGCTGGTTCGATCATCAAATGATATAGAACAGTGGATCAAATATTTTTTATCAGGAGTTGTAGAGACTGCTAAAAATGGAGCAATGACTTTTGAAAAAATTATTGCGCTACGCCAAAACTATGAAACTAAAATATTAACCCTTGGAAGGCGTGCGAAAATAGCTCAGGAGTTATTAAAATTTTTGTTTTCAAGTCCAATAGTAAATGCTAATCAAATTGCTAAAAACCTTAAAATAACGTTCCCTTCAGCTAATGCGCTGATAAGAGACTTTCAACGATTAGGTTTTTTTCAGGAAATTACCGGATTTGCCCGCAACCGATTATTTGCTTTATCGGAATATCTTAATTTATTTAGAAGATAATAGAACATGTTGTCAACTAACTTAAACTGATGAAATATAAAGCCATGAAATTTTGTTTCGAACCTGAAAAAATAGATACCCTTATTCAACTGGCCATCCAGGAGGATATTGGAGACGGAGACATCACTACAGAAAGTCTCATCCCTGATAGCCTGATTGCAGAAGGGGCATTTATTGCAAAGGAAAGCGGCGTTATTGCAGGATTGCCAGTCGTTGAATACTTTTTCTCAAAACTGGACAAAGGTGTTTCTTTAAAACAAAACGTTAAGGACGGGACTTTTGTCAAAAAGGGAGAAAACATCGCATCGATAAAGGGTAGTGCAAAGACTTTGCTTTCGGGCGAGCGGATCGCCTTGAATTTTTTGCAAAGACTTTCAGGGATTGCAACCCTGACAGCACAGTTTGTCGAACGGATAAAACCCTTAAAAACTGCTATTATGGATACAAGGAAGACCGTACCCGGCTGGCGTTATCTGGAAAAATATGCAGTAGCGATGGGCGGTGGTGTTAATCACAGAATGGGGCTTTATGATCAGGTACTCGTAAAAGACAATCACCTGGATATTCTAAAAGCAGAGATAGGTTTGAAACCTGTCTCTGCTTCTTCCCATAGCAGCATTATTGAAAAGACTGTGTCTGCATTACGACAAAAAATAAAAAAAGGTATTTTGATAGAGATAGAAACAAGGACACTGGACGAGGTCAAAGATGCCCTTAAAGCAGGGGTGGATATAATCTTATTTGATAATATGAACATCGCGCAACTCAAAGAGGCCGTAAAAATGATTAAAAACTGGAAATCTTCCAAAGTAAGACGCAGACCACTTACAGAGGCATCGGGAAATATTACCATGGAAAATGTACACCTTGTAGCGCAAACGGGCGTGGACAGGATTTCTATTGGCGCCATTACCCATTCAGCAAAGGCGCTGGATATTTCACTGGAAATATCCAGGCAATAAAGTATCTCCCCTATTATTTATTCCTGATACAAAGTTTCCTTATTAATCCTTGTGCTGCTATCGCTAACCTGAAGCGCTCCGAAAATCTTGAAAAAAATGTTTGAATATGAAAGATTTGTAAAATAGAATTAAGCTTTATTATTTTTGAGAACCGGTGTTCCTTCAAAGAAAATAATTACGTGATGGGATGAAGAGCGCAAAGGCGGTTGTCGTAATTCCTGCAAGATATGCATCGACCAGGTTGCATGGTAAATTAATCCTGCCAGAAGTCAAGGCTGTTACCGGAAGATATATCATAGAACACGTCTATCAAAATGTAAGACAGGCTAAACGAATTCATAAAGTAATTGTTGCCACGGATAATCAGCTTATATACGATATTGTGAAAGAATTCGGCGGCGAAGCGGAGATGACTTCTCTGTCGCATACCTCCGGGACAGACCGAATTGCTGAGGTGGCAGGGCGATTGGATGTGGATATCATCGTAAATGTGCAGGGAGACGAGCCGGAAGTGAACGCAAATATGGTAGATCAGGTCGTAGATACGTTAGCAGAAGATGCTGGAGGAGTAATGGCAACCCTTGCAAATACGATAAAAGACACCAAAGAGCTGGCAAATCCACATGTGGTAAAAGTCGTGCTGGATAATTGCGGATACGCGCTCTATTTTTCCCGTTCACAGATTCCTTACGTACGAGACAGTAATGATCCAATGAAGGAATCCGGCGTTACTTTCCTGAAGCACCTTGGCATTTATGCCTATCGGAGAGATTTTCTATTGAAATATTCAAAACTACCTGCTTCATCTCTGGAAGAT
>VGXX01000185.1 GCA_016873155.1 Planctomycetota bacterium
CGGCATGGTTACATCCATAAACACTAGCGAGGCGAGGCCTCAGACCGATAAAAACAAGAAGCAAGAGGTAAGAATAACGGTATGAAAACAGATTCTCATCAGGTTGACTTTAATAAACCTATTAGTTTTACCGACGATATCTGCGCGGATGGGATATGTTGTTTTATGAGTATTCCCCGGAATCAAAGTCATTTGGGTATGTGGAAGGCTTTCCTGAAGCGGAGAAATGCGTCTTACGGCGTCAAACTGCTTTACACAGGCACTCAAGCAAAAGATATCGTATACAATCCCTGCCGATGTTTAGAATTTTATTTGAAAGAAGTTACTACAGAGAGCGGGGCTGCCCTCCGTGTAATTTTAAGATGCGGCATATTCACGAAAGGGCGCCGACCTTATACCTGTAAGGCGTTTCCAGACAAGACGGATAGTTTTATGCACGATGTCCCTGCCCCTTGTGTTTATAATGAATACCTGGCACATGAAAATTATGTCCAGCTCAAATATACCCATGTTTTTCGTCTCTTTTACGCTATTAAAGACGATCGCAGATTACTTGGAATGATTTTTCCCGGCTATACAGCCGAAGAAACCAGGGAAAAATTAAACCAGTGTAAAGAGGTTGTAAAGATTAGCGCTGTTTGGAATGAAAAGCCATCGGAATACTTTCTTCTTGAAGTGCCCAAAACAAAAACCGTATTGTATATCTCTGATGCACATCCGAAAATAGAAGGCGTAAAACATGCATACGATTTGTGGCAGGGGCACATCGAAGGCTGGCTTGAAAAACATTACGGCAGTAAATGGCAGGCAAATCTGGCTGATGCAATGAACAAAGAAAATACGGTAAAAAGAATAAAATGAGTAAAGGTAATAAGATATTTGCTTGTATTCAAACATGTGTCATTTTTTTTCTCATGGCATGCAGCGGCGGTAATATTATAACTAACGCCAAAAAATCCGGCGCATTTCCTTGTGAAGAACATCAATGTGGCTGCAAATCTGAGGCTGATTGTAAAACACATTGCTGCTGTGCGCCTGACGAAAATCAAAACAAGTTCCGTAACAATAGTGAAAATCAGAACGGTTTTAAAACTTTTATAAGCAGTATTACCTGCAAGTATGGAAATGACCCGCTAACGATATCCTTTACGGCTAAATATATGCTGGAGAACCGGGACGCACTGACAGAGGAATCATTCCTGAGTTTTCTTTCTAATGATCTTTCAATTCGCCTGCCCGAAGTATTTGTAGCTCCACCAGAGAAGCCCCCCAGACATTACCTGTAAATCCTCATTCATCTCTCGAATGTGTAAATTTAGTTTTGTTGCTTCGTACAAAATGACAAGCATTCAATGTCAACTTATTTAAGTCGTTGACTATAAGTGGCATTTCACACTGTACGAGATACCCCCGATATTCTATCGGTAGCAAACAACAAAATAACTCTATAAAAAAAGGAGATACAGGTAATGAAAATATTGGTAACGATTCTTTTGTTTTTCATGTTTGTGAATAGCACTATTTACGCCCACGGCGAATGTTGCCTCTCAAGGTCACTCACCGAGGCGACAACTTCTGATGTGTCCGTTGCAGAGAACCTTGGGATTTCTCTTCAGTATGAATACTCGAACATGAAAACGATACGAGACGGCAGTAACAGTATAAGCCACAATACTGTACTGGATAGGGTAACCGAAGAGTGGCCTGAAATGCCGTCAGAGACGATGAGTTTCTCAATTCCGACACGCATGATTATGCAGAAATATTCCTTCATGGGCGCATTCCGTTTCACGGAACGATTCCAGTTCCTGGTCAATATTCCCTATGTTATAAACGACATGTACATGAGGAAAATAACAAGGGACTCTATGGGTATGGATATGAGGATGGACATGAAGATGGATACGGTTGAAGGACCCGGTGACATGACCCTGATGGGACTTTATACGCTCCTCGCCGATGATCTCGTGCAGCCAACAAAAAAGCTTACTCTGGGTTTGGGTGTAAAAACCCCGACGGGTGAAAACGACGAGGTATCGGAATCCGGCGCTCTGGTTCATGCCATGATGCAGCCGGGCACAGGCTCGTGGGATCCCTTATTTCTGGTCAACTACATGCGGTCATTTTCTCCGCTGGTATTACAGGCCAATCTCCTTTACCACATGACTACAGAAGGGGATCAGGGTTACGAATTTGGTGATAAAGTGTCTTTGGATATCATTGGAAGGTATCGGGTGGCCAGCTATGTAAGCCCTGGTCTGGAATTGAATGGTTTGTATGCAGGAGAGGACGACGACCACGACGGCAGGTACTCAAGACCAGACACCTCTCTCTTGGATAATACGGACAATACCGGCGTTACGTCCCTTTCGATTACGCCCACTGTCAGGGTAAACGTTCCCGGGAGTGGCTGTAGTGTTGATTTGAAGTTCCAAAAACCGCTCTATCAACATGCCAATGGCACACAGCAGGTAGTAGACTGGAGGGCGATTGCTTCTGTTGTATGGGCTTTTTAGGGATGGGAAATGGCTGTAAAAAGCCTCGTTGCAAAGGTATTTAACGTGCAGAAATTCAATGTAGGGGTTGAAAATCTTCAACCCTTACATGCTGCGCGGGATCAGGCTTCGTCGTGAGCTCAGCCGAACGGTTTGAAACTCCTCCCCCTGTCCCCCTCCGGAGGGGGATAAAGGGGGAGGACTTGGGTAATAACTCCCGCGCGGGTTCAGGTTTGCAACCTGAACCCATGAGTTTATTGGTGTAATAACGCTCTGCGCGAGCAATGGCAAAATCAACAATATAAAACGTGGGGTTCGGGTTACAAACCCGAACCCGCAGTTGATGTTAAAAGGTATTGATGGGTCTGCTTCGCTTGACCCATCCTACTCTATGATATATTTTGGAGGGGGTGTATGAAACTCACCGTATGGAGATACCGTTCTATAGTTGTTTTCACGATATGGATGGTTGCACTGACTTGTAAAAATAATGCATTTGCCTGTGACCTTTGTTCTCTTGGCGGATTTGGCGGGACAACGGGCGCTGTAAACCCGATTGCTGCAGAGTCGCCAAAGAAAAACAAGTACACACTGGGATATATCCTTGAATATCAGGACTGGGAGTCTGTCTCCATCACGAAAGCGCATGAACTGCATGAGGAAGGCCGGGATGCCCATGCCAGAAAGAACGATATTTCAAACAGTATCTTTTTTGGCTACGGAATCACCGATACCCTTTCCATCAGCCTTCAGGTGCCGTATGTTGAGAGGCGATCCAGGGAGGTGCATGAGGAAGAGTTCCTCAGTGAAAAACAAAATTCTACAGGTCTTGGAGACTCAATTTTGCTTGGAAAATATAAGTTTTACGACAAACAATTCGGATTGGCGGGGATATTTGGCTTGAAATTGCCCACAGGCAATACGAATGAGAGGAATATGGCCGGTGAAAGATTTGAACCGGAATTACAGCCAGGCACCGGCTCTCTGGATTATATGGCAGGCATTTCCGCCAATAAAAAAATCAATCACTTGATTATATTGGACGGCACAGTGCTGTACCATTTGAAAACAAAAGGCGATCAGGATTATGAATTTGGCGATATCATTAGAGTAACTACAGGTGCGACCTTTAATGTTATTGATGGTGATAAAAGGCCCACCCTCAATATGTTATCAGAAGTTATTACGCAATTCGCCAATAAAGACGAACAGGATGATAACACAATACGCGATTCAGGAGGTACCACAATCTTTTTCGCCCCCGGTATTTCTTCCCACGTAACGGAGCAGTTAAAGACAACGCTGTCCGTACCGGTGCCTGTGTACCAGGCATTAGGGGGAGAACATCAGGAACTGGATTTCGACGTTCTTTTTAGCATGAGTTATAGTTTCTGAATAGCAGTATTTTCATGTGATATCCTTGACCATGCTTGCGGGATAATATATAATCTAAAATTCTGAACTTAATGGGTTGGAAGAATCCTTGAATGTGAATTTACGATTTTAGATTTACGGTGTGGGATTTAATAAAATTGTAAATCGTAATTCGTAATTCATAAATTATTGCTGAAAGAGTCAAAACCTTATGAAACATACTTCATCTCATTATCCACGGATACTGATAGCGGGCACGCACAGCGGTGTCGGCAAAACAACCATTACCCTTGGTCTGATGTCCGCATTGAAAGAAAAGGGTTACACAGTACAAGGGTTTAAGGCAGGACCTGATTACATAGATCCCTCACATCACACGGCAATTACACAAAAACCTTCGCGTAATCTTGATACATGGCTCATGAACAGGGATGTGTGCCTGGAGTTGTACGAACACGCCCTGACAGATTCAAATATAGCGGTAATCGAGGGGGTAATGGGGCTCTATGACGGCTGCCTGGACGGAAGTGAACTGGGGAGTACCGCGCATCTGGCCAAGATATTAAATGTGCCTGCGATATTGGTAATGGACGCAAAGGGAATGTCGCGCAGCGCTGGCGCCGTGGTATTGGGATATAAAAATTTTGATCGAGACGTAAAAATTCAAGGGATAATCCTTAATCGGGTTAAAAGCGAGCGACACTATAATTCCATTAAACAATCAATCGAGGGAAACTGTGGTATTCCTGTTTTAGGGTATTTGCCGTTCCGTGAAGATATAGCGCTCCCTGAGCGCCACCTGGGATTGGTGCCATCAGTAGAACAAGAATTTTCAAAGTCTACCTATCATAAAATCGGAGATTTGCTGGCAACTACTGTGGATATAGATAAATTGATTGATATTGCATCGTCATCTGGTGGTCTTCCCTCATATAAGAAGACGGTATTTACTGGAATAAACGAACGGTTTTATTTCAGGATTGCCGTTGCTGTAGACGAAGCATTTAATTTTTATTATCAGGACAACCTTGATCTCTTGGAATTGTACGGTGTAGAGCTTACTTATTTTAGTCCGTTGTATGATAAATACCTGCCGGCAGATATTGACGGATTGTACATTGGCGGGGGTTTTCCTGAACTGTACGCTAACCTGCTTGCTTCAAACACCACCATGAAGGAGTCTATACGAAAAGCGCATAAAAACGGCGTGGTTATCTATGGTGAATGCGGGGGGATGATGTACCTGCTTGAACACATGATAGATTTTAAAAATAAGACACACGAGATGTGCGGAATTCTGAAGGGAACAACCCGGATGGAGAACAAGAGACAGGGTTTAGGATACATTACCGTTCAAGCATTGCATGATAATATCTTATGCAAAAAAGGGGAGACGTTCAAAGGCCATGAATTTCATTGGTCGTCGCTGCACGTGCCTGAAGGTACGCCGTATGCTTTTGCAATTTCTAAGTGTGACGATAAAAAATCAAAAAAGGACGGCATTTTTGCCAGCCATGTATTAGGTTCCTACACTCATCTCCATTTTGCAACTGATCCCGGACTGGCAAAACATTTTCTGTATACTATTGCAAAGAAGATTTAGCGATTCGAATGAATGATTCAAATTGCAAATTAATCTCTCGTTCCCATGCAGGACATGGGAACGAGGATAATATTCATGAGAACACTATTCATGCAAAAACTACGCGCATTTTTTTATGAACACACCTATTTGTTTATCCTTATTGGTAATATGATTTGT
>VGXX01000186.1 GCA_016873155.1 Planctomycetota bacterium
GTCCTTAAAATCATCGTTGGATAGCAGTCTTTCAAAGAAGTTTGAACTGAGCAAACTGCACTCCAGGATATTAACCCGTCCTGATACATAACACCAATCATAATTGCGCACACCATTTTCCATATTGTAAAAATTCCTATTTTGGATACAGATGAACGCAGCCTGTAGGTTGGGTGAAGCAACGCGCACCCAACAAAAAAATACCGATGGGTTTGCTTCGTTTAACCCATCCTACATGACTGACAGAATATTAAATGTTCGTAGGGGCACGGTGCGCCGTGCCCCTACAGTGTATCTCAGCGGAAATCAGCGTCCTAACCAAATATTTCATTTACAATTCATTGTCGGATAATTTTAGCATTATGTTTAATTCCGGGATTAACGTCGGACGGAGGTTTTTTACAATGGTATCCAAGGAATAATCAATCTCATAATTCCGAGTCTTCAGGATAAAACCACCTTTCACATCGACTGCATTCTTACTCAGGCAGACCTTTGCTTTTCTGTTCCTGTTAAGATCATCAATGAAATTACCTGGTATTCGTTTCAAATCTGCTGCACTAACGAACAACTCCCCTTCCAGATTATCCGGCACCTTTGCCAGCCATTTCCCAATCAATGCCAGATATTCATCGTCTGGAAGCGATTGTATTCGACCGATTGCCCGGTCCAGGACACTATCAATTACCTTATTTTTAACCTCCAGTAATTTCATTTTACAATCACTTTTTAATCTGCCCAAATACCTTTTCATATCCTCCCTGAGGTGCTTTTCATCGGCCTGTAACATTTCCTGGTATTTTTTCTCTAAGGAGAGTTTTGCCGATTCAGTGTCGTTGCGAAACTTTTCCTCAGCCGTTTTGATGATCTGTTCGGCCTCTTTCTGCGCGTTTTCTATGATGTAATTTCTGATCCGTTCGATAGACATATGGCAATATATTTAAAACAGGTATTTGTCAAAAACGGGGTAAGGCTTGTGTTGGAGGAGTAAATGACAACCCCCCTTCTTTGGTCAGCCACGTAATAAGCAAGATAGAAATCAATAAGGCAATAACGGCATAGGTTTCAACGAGCGCAGGAATCAATATAGCACGCCCTCCCTCTTCGGGTTGTTTCCCTGTAAGATTGATAGCCGCCGTTGCCGCCTTGGCCTGAACGACTGCTGTTATATATTCTACAATGCCCGTGCAAATAGCAATGAGAAGAATTGCACCCCCAACGGCAGGAGATATATTTATATTACCAATAATAATACCTGTACGCAGGGCAATCATAATAGCACCAATGAAACCATAAAAACCCTGGGTGCCAGGCAGCGCCATGAGTACGAGCATCTTCCCGAAGAGTTCAGGCTTTTCAGAGAGGACACCCGCCGCCTGAGACGAGGCAATCCAGATACCCTTTGCAGAACCCAGACAACTCACCGTAACCACAACAATTGCGCCAAGGACAACCCAACCAAACCCCGTTTGCACAAAATACAACTTCAGTAATTCTATCATGATTGTATACTCCTCATAAAAATCCTTGTGATACTTATCTGAAAAATGCCGTTTACCCTCCCCTTAATCACTTTCAAGAGCTATGAATTAAACCATGATTTTTGCCAATGAATGCTACGCATTTCCCCTCCTTACGAAGGAGGGGTAAGGGGTGGTTGTATGGTCGTAATGATATTGTGCAAAACACCCTTAACATTTTTTATAATATCATTATTAGTATATCTTAACACCTTAATTCCTAATGCTTCTATTTCCCTTTGCCTTCGCTTATCGCGAATGACTTGAGAATTGTAACCATGAACATCGCCATCAATCTCGATTGCTAATTTCTGCTCTGGGCAGTAAAAATCAACTACATAATTATTAATCCCATATTGTCTTCTAAATTTTAGACCATTAAGCTGTTTCCCTTTTAATTTCGACCAAAGAAATATTTCTGCTTTTGTCATCCTCTTTCGTAAATATTGTCTTTTCTTTACAAATTCTTTTTTATTGAATATCTCTGTCATATTTGCTAACCACCCCTCCATCCCCTCCTTCGCAAGGAGGGGAAATACTTTTGTTGCTCCCTTTAGTGCGTAAAATAACGATAAACATCAATAAAAGGGACTGTATTATTGTTCCGTAAGGTAAGTGGCTTTCTTTCATCTGTAACCTTCCACCATTGCAAAACAATCATCAAGTGTGTTTTTTTAAATTTATGCGCTGGTTGCCGAAACCGTAAGGCTGGAACTTGGGAGACCCCCCTTCATAAAACCTTCCAAAAAATTCCAGAAAGATCAATCGTGCCGGATGAATAAAGGCGCCAAGAATGCTCATAACAAAATTAAACATATGACCCGTGACAAGGGTAATTATAAATAGTATCATGCCAAGAAACGTCCCTGTCTTAAATAATGACGCCACGATGTTAAATGCCATACCGATAATTGTAGTTGTAAGGCTGAGGGCAAGGATACGGGTGTAGGAAAGGATGTCTCCAATAAAACCGGAGCATCCATACGTGCCCACAATACCGTATAAGCTGACAATCCCTGTAAAAATTTTACCGGCAATCCCCTTCTCGTTGCGTCCCTGTGTCGAGATCAATCCAGCCGCACCAATAATGGCAAGGTATTTCCCGATACTGACAAGATAACCCGGCACTTTCAGGAAAATGGTTGATATCAGGATCAAAAATCCCGGCAATATGATAAGCCACAATAGTCCGTCACATATAGCATTCAGGATATTCTTCCTTATAATTTCTCCATACATCCTGAGCGCGATACCATAAAATTGATTCAACACACCCAACCCTATGGCAATTAAGAGTGCGATAACAGGCTTTGAAAGGGGATCCAGGATCATAAGCCTTTCTTTTGCTTTTAACAAAATGTTGTTTTCACCCAAATACATGGGGTTATATAAGTCCCCAGCCCATCCACCCGTCAGAGCGCCAAAGATTATCGTGCTAATGCCGGCATAAAGAAAAAGTTTCATGAAGTTGGAAAGCGATTCGGAATGTTTATATTTTCTGACCATCCATGCAGAAAAGACAGTTAAAAACAACCCATAAAATACATCGCCAAAGCATAAACCAAAGAAGATTAAAAAGGATACGATGACAAATGGTGTTGGATCGAAGGTGAAATAATTGGGCAGTCCAAACATGTTAATTAATAGTTGGGCAGGTTTAAAGAACCTATTGAGTGTTATAGAAACAGGCACTCTATCCTTCGGTGATGGCTCTTCATAAAAAACAGACGCATGCGGAAATTCGTTGCCGAGCATTGCATCGAGCCTCAACCTGTCTGTTGTTTTAACATATCCAATCAACACGAATATCTTTTTAGACATGGCGCACCTGCGCTGAGCAGCCATCTTGTTTCTCTCGTTTTCCCAATATCCCAATAAAATTTCCAGAGAACGCCATTCGCCAGATAGTTCATGGAAACGCCGGCGAATGAGATGCTCCTCCCGAACGATATTCGCTAATTCCGAAACTGATTTATCTACATGATCTTTTACGTTGACCGGGAGAACGGGAAACGGTGTCTCCTTAAGATCGAATTTTGCGATTATCCTGAGTGCAGCGTCTTTATCGCTGTTTAAATATGCCAGAAGGATTTTCAATTTCTCATCGGTTTTTGAAACAATCTGCCACGCAAAATACTCACGGGACTGCTCGTCCTTCAGAAACCGATTCCATCGAGCCTCTGAAATCTGACAGTAGAAGAAGGAGACATTTCTAACGCTTCTAATTCGGGCAAGTTCATCCGCCAGAGGTAAAAAATCAGTAAGCTTGTCTATTTCCTCTTTTCGCTGCTTCTGCTGTTTTTGAAAAGCCAAATATTTTTCGTATTGAACCTGACACTCCTTGTGGATGGATTCGATATCAATGCAGGAAAATGCCTGATCCAGCTCCTCTTGAGTGACTTGCATTGGGATGGGAAAGATACCTTCCACAAAACCTTTCTTTTTTTGGATAAATATTTTCAAGATAGAGAGGATGGTATTTAACTTCTGAATATTTTTTTCTGTCTCTTCAACTACCGTTGGGAATCTCTGGAAGCAAGAAACAGAAGTATTGTCAATGCGTGAAAATGTGTCTATGATATGGACGGCATTCATTTGGTAAAGCTGACTGAGAAACCACCGGGAATCTTTCGCAGAAAGCACAATCGTTAATTTATTAAGCCTGTCAATTGCCATACTAGCTCTCGTAAATGTGTTTTACTACCCACGTAGCGGCGTCTTCCATGCTTTTACTGTTGATATTGAGGAGTTTCTTTTTTAACAATTCGGATTCATTTCTCAAACCTTCTTCTTCAGACTTTTGCAGTTCGGCGATGCCTGCCTTTCCTATTTCCAGTTTTTGACGATACTCATTCTCAAAGTTCGTTTTGGTGGATTCAACCTCACGATGAATATTGGCAATAATTTCTCCGGCCTTCAGCTTCGCCTCATGTACAATGTGATCGGCTTCTTCCTCAATCTTCAGGATTTCCGTGATGAGACGGTCGCTCATGATTTAGTGTATAAGAATTTCAATGTTTGAGATTCTTCGGTCGCTGACGAAAGCAGCCTGATTTAATCTCGTATGCCGGAATTGCCGATTATGTTACGTTGAAATGTGTGTCGTTTCAAGAAAAAATCTACTCTTATTCATTTAAAAATATTTGCTATTCATAAAATTGCTTTTTAGAATAGAAGAACTTATTTAAAATATTCCATTCAAGGAGGCTGCCGTAGATGGGAAATATATCTCCCCAAAAATTAGTAACACTGATATCCAAATACCTGGATAAAGAAAAACTCGTGAAGGAAAACCCCTCTGTCACGAATGAAATGGTCGATGCGCTCCTTCGTGACATTATTTTGTCCAACGAGGGGAAAGAACCTGATGATAACCATCAGCCGCATCACGATACTACGCGGCATAAACAGAAAAATGTTACTGATCTTATTATTCATACCGATGGAGCTTCCAGGGGAAATCCCGGCAAGGCAGGCATTGGTGTGGCTATCTTTGACAAGGATTACCGTCTTATTGAAGAAGCGTGCAAGTTCATAGGAGAATCCACTAATAATGTGGCTGAATACCAGGCAATGATACTGGCGGCTCAAAAGGCCATTACCTACCATGCCCGAAGGGTAACCTTTAAAACCGACAGCGAACTCCTGGTAAGACAACTCAATGGCGCTTACCGTGTGAAAAACCAAAACATCCTGCCTCTCTACTATGAGCTTACAATACTTCTTGGGAAAATACCTGAGTGGAAAATTCAACATGTACGCAGAGAGGAAAATGTCTGCGCCGATGCCCTGGCTAATCAGGGAATTGACTCCTCTCGCTGACAGAGTACTGCGTATATATTTGAACCTATAACCACCCCTCTTTCCCCTCCTTCGCAAGGAGGGGATGAAGGGGAGGTGTCTTCCATAGCCTATTTACCATACCATATTGGTTATGGACACGAAAACCGCTTAAATAAAATGAAAATTCCTATACAATAAATTTGTGATTTACGAATTACGATTTAAGGCTTCGTCGTGAGCGCTCAGTCGAACGATTGAAAAAATCATAAATCGAAAATCTAACATTTAGCCGCTTTGGACTTTTATAAGCCTCTTCTCACGATA
>VGXX01000187.1 GCA_016873155.1 Planctomycetota bacterium
CGATAGAACAGAGTCCTGTTGTCATTATGATTACTAATACCGCTGGTAATATTGAATATGTCAATCCGAAATTTACACAGATTAGCGATTATACGAAAGAAGAAGTTGTAGGGAAAAACCCGTGCATCCCTCTGTGTCAATAATAGTTGGACACTTTCCCCCATATAGTTTAGTGTAGGGTGGGAAGGAGAAAATCTATGAACAATAGTAGTACAATAAACCTGAAAACAGATAACATGCCAGTGGAAACGGAAGGAGCCCGTAGGGCGACTGGAGTTTCCACTGGCAGCGCAATCCAAAGCGGTCGTTTTCCTGATCCTGAGGTAACAGAGAAGTCTGTCCGCAGGAAATTCACTGCGAAATACAAACTCCGTATTCTTCAGGAGGCAGAAGCATGTACTTCGCAGGGTCAAATGGGGGCGCTTTTACGCCGCGAAGGACTCTATTCGTCCAATCTCACCACATGGCGTCGTCAACGCAAGCAAGGTGACCTGGAAGCGCTTTCCCCAAAACATCGTGGCCCAAAGGCAAAAAAACTCGATCCTTCCGTTCGTCATATTGCTGAACTGGAAAAAGAAAACCATCAGCTTAAAGAGAAACTCAAACAGGCAGAAACCATTATTGACGTCCAAAAAAAACTCTCGGAAATACTTCAGAGGCCACTGGGCTCAACAGGAGAGAAGATATGATGCATGCTGCTGAATCTCTTGCTCATAATGTGCACGTTAAAAAGGCCTGCAAGGCGCTGGGTATACCAAGAGCGAGTTATTATTACTACCAAAAGTGCAAAAAAGACCTTTCTTGTAAAAGGATGTCTTTGACGCCTCCACTGGCATTGTCAGAGCAGGAACAGCAAGCGGTTCTTGATATCTTACATAGCGAACGTTTTCTTGATAAGGCCCCGCATGAGATTTATGCAACGTTGCTTGATGAAGGAACCTACCTGTGTTCTACGAGAACCATGTACCGTATTCTTAAAAAGCATGGCGAAGTGCGTGAAAGAAGAAACCAGTTATTCCGGCCCAATTACCAGAAACCGGAGCTTCTGGCAACGGCTTCTAATCAGATATGGTCGTGGGATATCACAAAACTCAAAGGACCTGCAAAGTGGACCTATTTCTATCTGTATGTCATTCTCGATATCTTTAGCCGTTACGTGGTTGGCTGGATGGTTGCGCACCGTGAACAGGCCGTATTGGCACAACGGCTTATCGCTGATAGCTGCCAAAAACAAGCTATCAAGCCGGAACATCTGGTGATCCATGCTGATCGCGGCTCAAGCATGACATCCAGGCCTGTGGCATTCCTTCTCTCTGATCTGGGAATAACAAAAAGCCATTCTCGTCCTTACGTCAGTAACGACAATCCCTATTCTGAGTCGCAATTTAAAACTCTCAAGTATCGACCAGATTTCCCCGGAAATTTCGGCTCAATTGAGGATGCAAGGGTCTTCTGTAAAAATTTCTTCGCCTGGTACAATAGAGAACACCATCACTCCGGCATCGGACTCCTGAAACCAGAAGACGTCCACTATGGACGTACGGATCAAATTATGAAAGAACGCGGGCTTGTCTTAAAAACCGCCTTTGAAAATCACCCTGAACGATTCAAAGGAATTTCACCTAAACCTCCAAGTATGCCTGTGGCTGCCTGGATTAATCAACCAAAACAAATATCGACTCTACATTTAGAGTCTAAATTATTTAATAAAGTGTCTAATTTCCATTGACATATTCCGTTGGACGTATTTTTTTTCGTGGCTTGTGGCGTATGGGATATATATTTTTATTGTTGCCTTAGAAATTAAGTCTGTCAATATCTCTGTTGGTGTTTTCTTCCGGGTAGAGATGGCTGTATTGTTCTGTAATATGTGTTGTACTGTGTCCTACCCACCTGGCAACCTTAAAGATGCTTATTCCTTCTATTAAACACCAGCTAATAAAAGTATGTTTGAGCGTGTGCAAACTAACATCTTTTAGGTCTAAATTTTTGCATAGCTTTATAAAATTCAGAGTTAGTGATTTTAAGTTGAATAGTTGGCCGTCTTTTAAAAAGCAGTATCCTTTTTTGTTTTTATTGTCATTGAAGAACTGATATAAATTTTGATGCAATGGTAAGACTCGTTCTTTTCGCGACTTTGTTGTAAAGTTATCTTTGTTTTTAATGTAGATGATTTTTTTGTTCAAGTCCACATCCTCGAAACATAAATTTACCAATTCTCCACGTCTCATACCTGTATAGACTCCTATCATTACTAAATCTTTAAAGTAATGCTTTTTTGATGCCTTTAGTAATGCGTTGATTTCGTCTTGTGTTAAATACCTCTGTTTGTTCTTTTGGATGCCTCTAATAGTGTCTAATTGCGTAACAGGGTTGTCTGAAATGTATTTCAGCTTCACGGCGTGCTTGAACATCGTTTGAATAACTCCAAGGGTATTTTGGACGGTTTTCGGTTTGTTTTGTTTTAGTAGAAGAGATTTGTATTTTTCGAGTAATTTAAGTGATATGTCGTTGAGATATTCAATGTTGTGTTCTTGGGTAAATTTTAAGAATTTATTGAGTAGTTGTCTTTTTGTGTACGCCCACATTTTAGCGAGGTTGTTTTCCTGTGAGCTTAGATGGTATTTTATGAAATCTTCCAGAAGGATCGTTGAGTCTTTAATATGGTTTTTTGTTATGTAGAACTCATTGTAAATTTTTTGTGCGTATAGATTGGCTAATTCTTTTGTTTCGCTGTAGGTGCTTCCTCTGTATCTTTTCCCTTTATAACAGAAATAATAATGCCAGTGTTTTTTTCTTTTGTATAGTTTAATGTTCATTTTGATTTCCACAAAATTGCCACAGACCGCCTGGAAACCAGTATAGAATTGGCTGGGGAACTAGGATTCGAACCTAGACTAAATGATCCAGAGTCATTTGTGCTACCGTTACACTATTCCCCAGTAGCCGATAAGTCGTATTTGCAATGACACATAATTTTGCCTTATGCATCATTTATACTCTGTTGATCACAGAGATATGAAAAGAGTAATTATTTTAAAACTATTCGGAACACAGATGACACAGATTATCCGTCTCCAAAATCTGATTTGACATAATACAAAATCTTTTTCAGCTAGTCAAGCGTATAGATGTTTATTTGGCAACTAAATCTCCTTGGATTTTTTATTGCCTAAATATTTCAAAAAATAAGTACAGAGGGGAAATTGAACATGGGTGCAATGGAAATCATGGCACCTCCATTCCTCTGCACCGTCGTTATTCTCGCAATGTATCAAACTACGCCGGCTTTTTGCCAACATGAACTGTAACAATCCCTAATGTCCTTGTATAAATCTTCACATCCTCAAGCCCACATGATTCCATCTGGATTTTCAATCCGTACCGGTCAGGAAAATTTAGCACCGATGACGGGAGATAGGAATAAGCATTGTACTTGCTGCGAGAGATGAGCCTTCCAATAAAAGGAAGTATCTTTTTAAAATAAAAATAATAGATCGCCTTAAATAATGAATTCGTTGGTTGTGAGAATTCCAATATCACAACACGACCTCCGGGTGCAGTTATGCGCGCCATTTCGGTAATGCCAGCCTTCAGGTCTGACACATTCCTGATCCCGAATGCCACGGCAGAGACTTGAAAATAATTGTCCTGAAAAGGCAGATGCAAAGTATCTGCCCCAAGAACTTCTATTTTATCGGAAAGGTTCTTTTTTCTGAGTTTTTGGTCTGCGAGTTTGATCATTTCAAGACAAAAATCGCTCCCGATAACCTTTCCACGTTCATTCAACATCTTGGAATACGCTATAGCCAGATCGCCGGTACCGGCGCAGACGTCCAGCACTTTTGCATCAGGAGTGACATTGCTCACCTTCACGGCAAACTTACGCCAACTCTTGTCGAAGTTAAAACTTAAAAGGGTGTTTAAGAGGTCGTAAACCCTGGCAATCGAGCCGAACATCTGCTGGATGTGTACACCTTTTTTGGTTAATAATTCGGTTTGCGTAATCATAAATTTAGATTCCGTAGGTATTCCATTTTTTATTTACAAGGGTTACAATTTCCGGTGACATTTTGATGTCATCAGGCCACTCCCTTGTGAAACCCTCATCAAGCCACTTCTTGGTAGCATCAATCCCCATCTTGGAGCCTATTTTGGGTAAGTCCGAGGCATGTTCCAGCGCATCCATCGGACCGTCGACAAAGGTAATATCCCTGCGCGGATCAACGTTATTTCCAACCCGCCACATCACTTCATCTACATTCTGCACATTCACGTCTTTATCCACCACCACAATAATCTTCGTAAACATCATCTGTCCCATGCCCCAAATCCCATGCATGACCTTCTTCGCCTGGAATGGGTATCGTTTATCAATTGACAGAAAAGCAAAGTTGTGAAATACCCCGAAGAGCGGCAGGTTCATGTCCACAATCTCCGGAATCATGAGTTTCAAAAGCGGCAGAAACAGCCGTTCCGTAGCTTTCCCCATATAGCAATCTTCCATCGGCGGCTTGCCGACGATGGTGGTGGGATAGATCGGTTCCCTGCGTTGCGTAATGCAGGTAATATGGAACACGGGATAATAATCTGCCAGTGAATAATAGCCTGTGTGGTCGCCAAACGGTCCTTCAATACGGGTTTCCTTTGGATCGACGTATCCTTCCAGCACGATCTCCGCATCCGCAGGCACCTCCATATCAATGGTCTTGCAGGCAACCATCTCCACATTCTTTTTCCTCAGGAAACCGGCAAAGACCATTTCGTCTACTTCGGGTGGAACTGGCGCCGTAGCCGCATAGGTAATCGCCGGATCGCAGCCAAGCGCCACCGCTACCGGCATGCGTTTGTTTTCACGCTGATAATCCCGGTAGTGTCGGGCGCCATCATGGTGGATGTGCCAGTGCATACCTGTTGTCCTGTCATCATAGATATGCAACCGATACATACCGGCATTTCGATTTCCCGTCTTTAAATTTCTCGTAAAAACCAAAGGCAAAGTAATAAACTTCCCGCCGTCGCCCGGCCAGCATTTTATAATGGGTATTCTTGAAAGGGACGGTTCTGTTTCAAATACAACTTCCTGACAAGGCGCGTACCTGACGGTCTTCGGGGGAAATTTTGACAGCGTCATCAAGAGATGTGGGAGGAATTTAATCTTGTCAATAAAGGTTGACGGTATTTCAGGCTTTACCAGACTCTCAATCTCCTGGGCAATTTCATCTACATGCTTAACGTTGAGCGCCATGGCCATGCGTTCATAAGAGCCAAATGCGTTGATGAGCACGGGCATTGAATGGCCTTTTACCTTTTCAAAGAGAAGGGCAGGCCCGTATGCCTTGGAGACGCGATCGGTAATTTCTGTTATCTCCAATTCTGCGGAAGCTTCGGTCTTGATACGCCTGAGTTGCCCCGATTCTTCGAGTTTTCTTATAAAATCCGACAGGTCTTGATAAGCCATAATTTTATATAAAGTCAGAAATCAGAAACAAGAAATAAAGTAACAATTTAGTTTTTTAAAATATCATATGCGAATATTCAAAACTAAATTGTTACTAAATTACCGTATTATAACAAAAAAAACAAATGATATTTATTACCTCTATGTTATAATTGTT
>VGXX01000188.1 GCA_016873155.1 Planctomycetota bacterium
TTCTGGTAAGGAAAAGAATGATACGGTCGGTTTGCTCGGTAAAAGGATCGGCTCAAAGAAAAGTTTTAACTGCTTCGTGTGGTTTTGCTCTGAAGATTTCATTTCGCTTTATTATATCACTCAATTTCACCTTCGCAACCGATTTGCCCGATTTTTTATGGCTAAATGAAGAAATTCGGAATGCCGCATTCTCGGACAACCTGTATGGTATTGACATGAAAATACCCCTCACCCAGGCCCTCTCCCACAAGGGGCGAGGGAACTTTTCCTCCCTTGATGGGCAATGTCATTGAATTAAGATATTGTGCCGCCCTTTCAGGGCTAAAATATTATTAAATCCTTATCCCAGGGCTGTCGCCCTGGGCTATACTCTGTCAGCCCTTCGGGCTTTGTTTCGAGAAAAAAACACTCTCCCTTGAGAATGGGGGAATAAGAGGAATCTTCTGGTTATGCCACGCTGGGAATAGTGTGGTATTTTGTGAAATAAATTAAAAACTATGATGCCGACAATGGAAGTCTACTCTTCGGTTTCCTCTTTGGCGCTTTCTTCAGCTATTTCCTCTTGCATTTCTGCTTCGGGAACTTCGCCACTCTCCGCTTCGGCCTTTGTTTCTTCAGGAACAACGCGTGCAACGGAGACGAGCTTATCTCCCTCTTCTACGGCAAAGAGTTTTACCCCTTGTGTGTTTCTACCGATGGCGCGAATGGTATTTATGGGTGTACGAATTACCATACCTTTTGCGGTAATCATTATCAGTTCGTCTGTATCTCTGACATCAATCAGCGCCACGACCTTCCCGTTTCTTTCAGTGGTTTTAATGTTAATGACACCCTGTCCTCCTCTGTGATGGGCTGGATATTCTGAGAAATCGGTACGCTTTCCGTAACCATTCTCACAAACCGTGAGCAGGGAGGCATTCTCGTCTACAATCACCATATCCCTGACTTTGTCATTTTCTTTGAGTGTGATGCCTTTCACTCCGTGTGTGACCCGCCCCATAGTTCTGACGTCTTCTTCAGAGAAACGCATGGCCTTTCCCTGCTCGGTGCCGAGGATGATGTCCTGTTTGCCACTTGTCAATTTGACGCCAATCAGCTTATCCCCCTCATCAAGGTTAATGGCGATAATGCCGCCCTTTTTGGGATTTCCGTAAGCGTTTAACACGGTCTTTTTAATGATCCCATCGCTCGTAGCCATGACCAGTTGCCGTTCGTCAAAATTTCTTACAGGAATAAGCGAGGTTACGGTTTCGCCTTCCTTGAATTCCAGCAGGTTAATCAGCGCGCGTCCTTTGGACGTTCGTCCCATTTGCGGAATATCATAAACCTTTAGCCAGTAAACCCGCCCCTGGTCAGTAAAGAACAGGATGTAGTCGTGGGTCGAGGCTACAAAGAGATGTTCTATGAAATCCCCTTCTTTCATGTCAGCGCCGGTAACGCCCTTGCCGCCGCGATGTTGTTTCCGGTACGCCGTCAATGGTAATCGCTTGATATATCCCTCGTGACTGATAATAACAGCCACATTCTCCTCAGCGATGAGGTCTTCTATATTGAATTCAGTAGCAGCGCCAACAATCTCCGTACGGCGTTTGTCACCGAAGCGTTCCTTAATTTCCACAATATCTTTTTTGATGATATTCAGCACCAGCTTGTCACTCGCCAGAATTGCCTGATATTCTTTAATCTCAGCGCATATTTTTTTGTATTCTTCCTCGATCTTTCCCTGTTCGAGTCCCGTCAACCTCTGGAGTTTCATGTCCAGGATTGCATTGGCCTGAATTTCTGAAAGGGAAAATTGGCTGACAAGTCCCTGTCGCGCAGTTTCAACAGAATCAGAGTTCTTGATTAATTTGATAATTTTGTCGATATTCTGGAGTGCGATCCTCAACCCTTCCAGGATATGCGCCCTGGCCAGCGCCTTATCGAGCAAATATTGGGTTCTGCGCAGAATAACGACCTTCCGGTGTTCGATATAGTAGACCAGCATCTGCTTCAGATTCAGTGTCTCCGGCCGATTATTCACTAAAGCAATCGTAATGATGCTGAAGCTGTCCTGGAGTTTTGTGTGCTTATAAAGCTGATTTAAAACAACTTCTTCGTCCTCACCCTTCTTCAAATCAATGACGAGCCGGCTTCCATCCCGGTCGCTTTCATTTCGGATATCAGAGATACCTTTGAGTTGCTCTTCGCGTACCAATTCGGCGATACGTTCTAGGATGTTATCCCTGTTAAGCTGATAGGGTATCTCGGTTACGACAATGCTTTTTTTCCCGCTCTTGGAGGTTTCCACGTGTGCCCGTGCCCGTACTATGATCGTTCCACGGCCTGTCCGATAGCCTTCTTTGATACCTTCTGTGCCGCAGATGAGCGCCCCGGTGGGGAAATCAGGACCTTTGATAATCTTCATCAAGTCATCTATAGTTACATCGGGATTATCAATGACAAGGGTAATACCATCGCAGATTTCGCTGACATTATGCGGGGGGATACTCGTGGCCATACCGACCGCAATACCGGAGCAACCGTTACAGAGCAAATTGGGGAATTTCGAGGGAAGGACAACGGGCTCCGTTCGGGTGTCGTCATAATTGGGCACATAATCAACGGTCTCCCTCTCCAGATCCTCCATGATCACCATAGTAGCTTCCGTCATGCGCGCTTCTGTGTAACGCATAGCCGCTGGCGGGTCTCCATCTATGGAACCAAAGTTCCCTTGACCTTCAATGAGGGGATACCGGTAGTTAAAATCCTGTGCCATACGGACGAGTGTAGGATACACCACCTGCTCGCCGTGTGGATGGTAGTTACCGGTCGTGTCGCCGGCGATCTTGGCGCATTTCCTGAATTTGGAGCGGGGACCTAACCCAAGATCATTCATGGCAACAAGGATGCGTCTCTGTGATGGCTTTAGTCCGTCCCTTACGTCAGGAAGCGCCCGGCTCATGATGACGCTCATGGCATAACTCAGGTACGAATCTTTCATCTCTTCTTCGATGAACAGTTCTTTTATATTTTCTCTTCTTTCTACCATGGTATCGTAATTACCTGTAAAAATTTTTTTTGAAATTTATTATTTTATATAACAAACGGATTATATTTCTTCTCTTCCAGAATGGTTGTTGAAGGGCCGTGACCGGGATACACGATGGTCTTTTCGTCCAGCACAAATAATCGTTCCTTAATAGCCCGGAGTAGCTTTTTTTCGCTGCAACCGGGAAAGTCTGTTCGCCCAATACCTTCTTTGAAAAGGGTATCTCCGGAAAATAAGACAGGAGGCTGTCCA
Source organism: Planctomycetota bacterium (assembly GCA_016873155.1). GTDB lineage: Bacteria > Planctomycetota > Brocadiia > Brocadiales > Brocadiaceae > Wunengus. The sequence continues at coordinate 3,284 of VGXX01000188.1, forward strand.
TTGTCCTGATTTTTGCTGTATAAACATATTCCGCCGGGTGTATGTCCGGGTGTGTGGATTACCTCAAACGTATACCCATCGATAGTAACCGTGTCGCCATCCTTGAGTAATCGATTTGCCTCAGGAGACCGCACGGTTACTCCTCCATAAAATGCGGCAAGAATAGAAAGGTTTTTTGCGGGATAAGGCAGCATGTCCTGATCTTCTTCATGGACACAGATATGGATATCCGGAAAAACCTCTTTAAGTCTCGCAATGGCGCCGATGTGGTCGCCATGTCCATGGGTGATCACAATGAATTTGGGAAGCAGGTGTTCCTTTTTTATAAAGCCGATTATGGTTTCTGCGTCTGCGCCGGGGTCAATAATCATTGCCTCTGCCGAAGCATTTCCCATGACAATGTAACAGCATACCTGCAAAGGCCCGACATTTATCTTATGGATACGCATGGATTATTTTCTTTTTAAATAGTCTTCAATCATATCCTTCAGTTCGCAGGGGCCTTTATTATCCCACAGTCCGATAATCTTTCGTTCCCTTTCCGCATTTTCTACTGCATCAGAGGCGTGTGCGGCATTCTTCATAATGTCTTCCCCATAAATCCTTCGAACTTTGCCAGGCTCGCCTTTCTTAGAATCGGTAGGACCCAGGATATTTCTGATTTTAGAAATTGCATCCGGCCCGCGGTACAACAGGGCAAGACAGCGAGCAGTTCCCGGCTTCTTCTTGTCGGCGGGTGATGCTTTCGCGGGGTCTAATCCTGTCATATACTGTATGATCTTATTAAATTCATGTCGTGCATTTATATCTTTTAATTGATCCGACAGTTGTTCCGCATGGGTATTGATGATTGTGCTTGGGACTTCGAATGAAAAGGCAGATTTAAAGGTTTCTTTGAGTTTTTCGGCAATCTTTTCCGGCTTGGGCTTTAATTTTTCCCTGAAAATATTTATCAGCGGACCGTAAAATTCCTCAGCTTGGGCAATACTCATCCTCAGGAGTTTTAATCCAACAATATACAGGCCGGTTCTTGAAAACATGTCAATAATGTTTCCCGGCAAGGGACTCTGTTCCTCAAAGGGTTTCAGGATAACCAACGTAGTTTCAGCCTTGACCCCTTCAGGAAACTTGACAATATCCTCCAGAACGCCCCCGTCTTTTGGAAGATATTCAGCAAATAGGGCAAGCTGTTTGTTGTTGGTTACAGTATCCGCCGAGGAAACCACAGACGGTTCAAAATATTCGACTTTGCCGTCAGAACTTTCTACAAAATCTCCAAAACTCCCGCGAATGGTATGTCCCAGGAAACTGGTAATAGGCCCAATAACATCGTCCTTTAACTTTTCAATAGCATGAGGTCCTTTAAAGAAAAGCAATACCGTTCGGTTGGTGATTCCAAATTTATTTTGTTTACGAAAGTTGCTGTTAATGTAATTAATCATAACCTTCTTCCAGGCAGGTTTTATATCCTGTTCTTCGATGGTTGCGCAATATTTATCCACAAAGGCATCGCTCGGCGCAAACATGGTTGCCCCGATGATTTCAAGGTTTGTCAATGAAAGCAAACGTCCCAGGATACCGCCGGTGCGGCTCTTTAAAAGGCTATAAGGGGTAATGAGTGCATACGTAAGTTCATCTGCCATAGGTTTATTTCTCTCCAAAAAACAGGGTAATGAAAAGATATTCCGCCACCAAGGCACAAAGACACAAGGAAAAATGTAATAGTTCAGCCAGTATGCAAAAAAGCCTGGAAGACAATCCCCCTCAGCCCCCTTTTCGTTCGACTGTGCTCACGACTAAGTCTAAGGGGGATCCCGTTACGTCCCCCTTAATAAAGGGGGAAACAGGGGGTTGTTATGCGATCTCTGCGTTCTCAATGGCGATCTGAACTGAAACCATTTTCTCTTCAGGCTGTAAGTTTGTTATTTCTTTGTGACTTCGTGTCTTAGTGGCTAATAAAATAAGACAAAATTTTAACACAATATATAAGGCAGGTCAAATACTTTTAAAAGGGAGAGGAGACTTAAGAGATGTAAAAACTTTCTTGTGATGAAGGGGTCATGTGATGAAGCATGATGAAGGGTCAGATGAAGGGGTCAGGTCTTGACAGGTTGTCCGAGAATGCGGCATTCCGAATTTCTTCATTTAGCCATAAAAAATCGGGCAAATCGGTTGCGAAGGTGAAATTGAGTGATATAATAAAGCGAAATGAAATCTTCAGAGCAAAACCACACGAAGCAGTTAAAACTTTTCTTTGAGCCGATCCTTTTACCGAGCAAACCGACCGTATCATTCTTTTCCTTACCAGAA